>CALVCJ010000046.1 GCA_944326015.1 Candidatus Gastranaerophilales bacterium | reverse complement strand
AGAAGCTGGCATGATATTGTTAAAAGACCGTTCGACAAACATTCGGTTGACTGCTATTCAAGAACACGACAAATTTTAATGAACGGCATTGAAGTCGAAGCATGGAATTTTAAACACAACTTTGCAAGATGCTGTCCTGATATGGAAGTTAAAAAACTTATGGCTTTATCAAGAAAAATTGAAGATATGCAGCAGACAACGGTAAACTGGCTGACTCCTGCATGCCAGACAGTTCTTGAAACAACTTTAGGCTACGAACAGGTTGCGGTTGATTTAACAGCGTGGATGGCGCAGAACGAACCTGATGATTATGTAAAAGAAACATTCAATTTCGGACTTTTAGAGGACTTTGACCACCTTTACAGATACAGCCAGTGGGCTTATATGGTTGACGGGATTGACCCTGATAATATTTTGCAGGGAATGACAGATGTAGTATTAAGCCGCCCGACACAAAATCACCATAATGATAATAGAATTAGACTTCGCAAACATTATGACAGAGCTACAGCTTCCCCGCAAACAAAGGTAAATATCTACACTCTTGTTTCAGGTGAACAGCAGACACATAATTTTTACGCAGAACACGGCATGATGTACCCTAATGATGATTTGAGAAGAACTTTCGGAGAAATATGCGACGTTGAAGAAGAACACGTAACAATGTATGAATCTTTGATAGATCCGAATGAAACACCTTATGAAAAACTTCTTCTCCATGAATTCACCGAAGTCTGCACATACTACAACTGCTACAAAGATGAAGAAAACGACAAACTCAAACAAATCTGGGAAGAATTTCTGGCATTTGAACTCGGGCACTTACAGGTCGCCGTTGATTTGCTTAAAAAATATGAAAAACGCGATCCAGAAGAAATTATCGGAGATAAAATTGTTCTGCCATGCCACTTTGAAACCCAGAAAGAATACGTAACAAATATTCTGGAAAACGAAATTGACAAACGCCATGATGACAATTTCGGCTACACAACAATTGACAAACTTCCCGAAGACTGGCCGAGCTATGACGCTCAGGAAATCCTGAACGGTGAAGGAGCTCCGACAGAACAAACAATTCAGCTTATAAAAACAGCGCTTAATATGGATATAGTAACGGCAGAACCTAAATTGCGCAAAAAAGAACCGGATCTTTTAAAACGCGGTTTAGAAGAAAAAGCACAGGCGCCGAACACTGTGCCGGTTGAAGATTATGAGGAATTTGTGAAAGTAAAACCCATGGAGTTTTAATTTATGCAGAATAAATTCTTAAAAATCTTAAAAATAACAGCCTATGCAGGGCTGATTGCGGCGAGTGTCTTCTCAATTCTGAAAGGAATGAAAGAAAAAAAACAAAAAGATAACAATGCTCGTATGCTTCTAATCGCAAGGCAGATAGATGCCCAGATAAGAAACACAAACCGCAAAACTTCCCCTCGCTATCATGAAAAAAATCAGGCAAAATACGATGAATTATGGGGAAATAATGAACCTTCCTGTAATTAATAAACCGGCACCTAAAAAGGTGCCGGTTTTTATTGTATTTATATACAATCTTTATTTAACAAACAATGGTTTTACAAGAACGTAAATATCATTCAACAAAACAAATACTAATAGCAATATAAGTAAAATAAAGAATACAGTCATAATTTTATTAGACACTTCTTCATCCACTGGTTTACCTATGATTTTTTCAATAATCAGAAATAGCAAATGTCCGCCGTCTAATGCAGGAATAGGTAAAATATTTAATATTGCAAGGTTCATGGAAATTACCGCAGTCAAAAGTATTCCGTAGAAAATTCCTTCACTACTTATAATATCTCCGCCCATTTTGGTAATAAGTACAACCCCATGCATATTTTTCAGCGGAATTTTTCCGGTAAATAACTGCTTTAAAACAATCAGCATTGATTTAGTTTCATTATAAAGATAATCGTAACTGGTTTTAAACGCGGATTTCAATCCTGTAACGGGAATCAAAATTTCTTTTCTGTTAAGAGTAATGCCGATAAGCCCGTCTTTATCTGAATAGACAGTTTTTAACTCAATCGGCCTGCCGTCTCTCATAACTTTTATATAAAGAGGTCTTTCAGTATCAGAAAGCGCGTATGCCAGATCAGTTAATGAATATGTACCGTCAGTTTCAACAAATTTTTTACCCTTAATTTCATCCCGAAGTTTTATTCTCGACTCGGAAAGCTTTATCTCATCAGGCTTGTAAAGTTCCACAGCATTAAGCACATTCCTGCTTAATATAATCTTACCTTCCTTTTGAATTTCATGCGGAATTTTAACAGTCATGCCGGCAGGTATAATTTCATCAGCTTCATAGGCAGGATTAATTTTTTTCAGATTAATATAATTCTGTTCAACCGTCTGCTCATTTGTTTTTCCATCAAAAGACGCGCTGTAAAGAGCATACAAATTAATCCCGTATTTTGTGTTTACATCAGTACCGTTAATTTGTATAATATTATCACCTTTTTGCATTCCAGACTGCCATACACTGGCATCTTTCGGTGCTACAATATCATTCACATACATATCAAATTTTCCAGAAGGCATATTGTGCCACAAACAAGCTGTCAAAAATACCAGAACGTATGCACAAATTACATTTGCAATCACACCAGCAGAAAAAATAATTGCTCTTTGCCAAACAGGTTTATTCATCAATCTGTCCGGTGAATTCTGGGGCAGATCGGAATCTTTGTCATCATCAGGAAATGAAACATATCCGCCGAATAAAAAAGCATGAACTACAAGAGTTATGCTGCCAACCTGCTTTTCCCATAATGTAGGGCCTATCGGCAAACCTATACCAAATTTATCAACTTTAACTTTAAAAAGTAAAGCTGCACCAAGATGTCCAAGTTCATGCACAAGGATCAAAAGCCCTATTAACAAAATCATTATAATAACTGACATTAAATTTCCCTTTTCAACATATTTAAACAGTAAAAATATTTTAGCATAAAAATAAGTTAGATAATATTACATTGTAAAACAAACTTTCATTATTTTTTAAACAGTTTCTACAAGATTCTTTGCAAGTTTCAATGCTTCATTAAAAGCATATTCGTTCCTTAAAAAATCTTCTCTTTCAATATATTTGCTTGCTATTTTTCTGGCGAAACTTCCTATAGCAATTCCGTTATAATTAATCTCGCACATTTTAGCAAGCTCTGATGTTTTTGAATTGGTACCTCCAGAAAGCATTATATAAACAGGTAATTTCGTATTCTGAACAACTTCCGCTGTTGCAACCGCCTGAAGGGTTGTTTTAAAATCATCTTTACCTCCGCTCATAGGAAACCCGTCTGCTTGAACTATTGTTGTATATGGTTTGCGGTTTTCTGTCATTCGTTTCACAAGTTCAAGCATTTTTTCTTCACTCAGATTTCCACGTGCTGTACAAATACTGAGCATTCCATCATAAACTTCATTTATATAATTCCATTTTTCAAGAGCTTCATCAATACTGTCACTCATTGCATGAAGTTCTATGCACTCAATTCCTTTTTCTATCACGGGTAAAAGAACTTCTTTCAGGTCTAGATTTTCTTCTCTAAAAGAAATTGCTCCGTGTTTGCAAACGGAATAGCAATTCCCGCAGCCGATGCAACGAGCTGCGAGCAAAGTGCGCAGGGCGGATGCGTTTAGCATTCGACCATAGACCCGTTTAACGCGAGCAGCGAAGGGAGAGCTGCCGTCTATTAAAATAGCTTTTTGCGGGCAAATTTCTTCGCACTTATGGCAGCCGGAACATTTTTCGTAATCTATTTGGGCTTTTCTAATATGCGGATCACCCTTAATTCCGACACTTACGCATAAATAACCTTCTCTACCCTGAAGTCCACGCTTCGCTGCATCAATAATTTCAGGCTTTGCAGAAAGGTCAAAAAACTTACATCCTGCAGATGAATACAAAGCAACAAGTTTTTCAACTTCCGCGGCGTCCTCGTTTCCTGCACCGCATACGAGCTTAAAACATTTCCGACTGTCCAAAAGCTCCTTTAGCATTTTAGTACACCATATTGTTGTAAATTATTTCAGATGCCTTAACAATAAATTCTTTGCCGAGCGGAGAATTGTGAGGACGATTTGCAAAAATTACTACAATATATTTTTTCCCGTTCGGAGCATATACAATTCCTGCATCTCCGAGCATTTTACCTATATCGCCTGTTTTGTGAAGAAAAGTTGCATCTGAAGGTATACCGGCCGCAATAAGACGGTTATTATGAACATGCCCCATATAGTCGAAGATTTTTTCGCGCGAACTTGTACTCAAAAATTTAGGATTATCTATATTATAAAGAATTTGCGCCATATCTCTTGCAGTGGAACGATTTGTTCCGCGTAAATCCGGAAGCCAGGTTTGAATATATGTATGCTTCAATCCCCAATCTCTTATAGCTGAATTAATATCCGTCATTGAACCTAATTTCGCAATAAGCATATTGGTTGCAGAATTATCAGATTCCGTAATCATCATACGGGCAAGCGTATCAATCGAATATTTTGAATTATCCGCCTTAAATTGTAAACTCCCTGACCCTTCTGTCCTGTAGTATTCAGTCAAAGGCATTTCATCATATATCGTAAACTGATTTTTTTCTATTGAACGAAAAAGCTCAACAAGAACAGGCAGCTTTATAATACTCGCTGTCGGGAAAATTTCATTAGCATTAATATCAGCATAATTTCCAGTTTCATAATCCCATACGTAAATTGATGGATGAATTGACGGATACTGAGATGCAAGATTATTGAGTAACTTTTCAAGACTAGAAAGTTCTTTTCTCTCAATAATCGGAGTCATTTCCATCTTTTTAACCTTTGCACCCTCAAGAGAGCGTTTCCCTAAAAACCAGTGGTTTGAAAGATAATCAGTCGTAGGAAACAAAAGTTTATGATAATCTGCTCTAACCTCTTTATATGGAGTCGGATTAAACATCATTTTCGTAACCTTATTAAATCCATACGGCAAAATTGTTAATCCAATGAAGGAAACTATTGCAATAGACACTACTCTATGTATAAAATAATTTCTGCGGACCTTTTCAGCATCAACCCTGCGTTTAAAATGCACAGGTTCACTGATGACTTTTACGTTACCGTTATTACGAACTACAGTATCATAATAATTAATTCTGTATTTTTGCCTGTCATATTGTCGTCGTGCTAATTCCGGCATGAATATTAAACTTCCTCCCCGAGGTTTTTTGTGTAATTTTATTTTACTTTACATAAAATAAAATGGCAAGTCAGTTTACATTTTTTTAAGATATAATTTTAATAGGATACTAAGATACTGAGGGCTTAAGGCGCTAAAATAAATAGGAGAATAATAGAAATATGTCAGAAGATTGCATTTTTTGTAAAATAATTAATGGAGATTTTAACACTGAATTTGTTTATGAAAATGAATATGTCGTAGTTTTTAAAGATATTAATCCGAAAGCTCCGGTTCATTTGCTTGTTGTTCCAAGAGTTCATGTTGCATCGTTAAATGAGCTTGAGGACAAAAATCTTATGGGTGAATTGTTGATGGCTGTTAAAGAAACAACTAAAAAAATAGGTTTAAAATTTTATAAAACTTTGATTAACACAGGCAAAGAAGCAGGGCAGGAAGTTTTTCACCTGCACATACATATATTAGGTTCATAATCTGCTGAAATATTCAACGGCTTCATCAGCCCTGACAAAATTTACATCAGGAAATTTTCTACGCAAATCACTGATAATATTGTAATATGCATCGTTGACGATAACATGTTTTATGCCGTCGTCAACAAGACTTTTTCCTTTATCAGCAACTATAATAAAAGACCCGTCATAGTATGCATGTCCTCCTGCAGTGCCAGTTGCTGGACCTAAACTTGCAGCTTTTTCAGCTGGGACTACAAGAGGAGCGCTGTAGAACCTTCTGTTTTTATCAATCCCTTTTGTTAATAAATTATTTAAAAATTTTAATTGATCGTAAATAGTAAATTTAGCAATTCCATGAGCATCAAATTGTTCACCTATATCTCCGGGCATTTGATGCATATATACAAAACCCTCCTCATTTACACATGGAGAGGGTTTCCCATAGGGAAATGCTTTCTTATACAAAGCCTGCAGTTCACCATTGTCAAAACCTTTTCTAATTTTCGGATTATCAAGTAAATTACATACGGTTTTTAAATCCTGTCCGTCAAATTTTATAAATTCGTCTATTTTGTTTTCGGGCAAAGCTTCAAGTATATATGGATTTTTAAGGCTGAATTTTAAATTCCCTGGCATAGTAGTTTTGCTGTTATGTGCAAGCGGAAATCCTTTTTTTACCGCATTAAAAATTACTGTTCCTAAATTTCCCATTTATTTTCCCCTTATTTATATTTAAAAATTTTTATAAAATTAAATTGCTATTTTTATGTTATAATTTCTTAAAAATAGTTTACAAAAGGAGAAACAAATGATTAAAAACGGAATAGAAAACGGATATTATCATGAAATTACACCGGAAGGATTCGGGATTGCAATAAAAGCAGGAAAAGTTTTGTTTTCAAAACAATCAGACTTCCAGAAAGTAGAAGTTTTTGAAACAGAAAGTGCGCTCGGACGAGTTTTAACACTGGATGATTTAATGATGACAACTGAAGGCGACGAATATCATTATCACGAAATGATTGCGCATATTCCCATGATGCATCACAAAAATCCGCAAAGCGTTCTTGTAATCGGCGGCGGGGACGGCGGCACAGTAAGAGAAGTTCTTAAACACAAATCCGTGAAAAAAGTTGTACTGGCTGAAATTGACGGAATGGTACTTGATGCGTGCAAAGAATTTCTTCCGACAATTTCTTGCGGACTTTCTGACCCGCGTGTTGAAATAAAAGTCGGTGATGCTATTGAATTTATTAAGGACAAAAAGAACGAATACGATATTGTTTTAATTGACTCAACAGATCCTATGGGACCGGGTGAAGGTTTGTTTACGGAAGAGTTTTATACAAACGTAAAAAATTCTCTTAAAAAAGGCGGAATTGTTGCTGCACAGTCAGAAAGTCCGTTTGTAAACAAGGAAGAAATCAAAAAAATGTATAATTTGTTAAAAAAAGTATTTCGGGTATGTTCAACATACACATCAAATATTCCGACTTACCCGGGCGGCTACTGGGCATGGGCATTTTGTTCGGTCGATGTTGAACCGCTTTCATACTATGCTAATGATAGATATGAAGACATTGTAAAAACTTGCAAAATTTATAACAAAGATTACCATAATGCACGTTTTGCATTACCAAACTATCTGAAAGAATTATTATAATATACTGCCATAGCCTTCACATACAAAAAAAGCTGCAGAATTGCATAAAGCACTTTTTACGGTAATATAAATATTTTTACGGATTAACGGAAAGGGTAACAACTATGTACAGAATAGGACTTGGCTACGATATTCACAGATTGACGGAAGGCAGAAATCTTGTTATAGGCGGGGTTAAAATTACTCATGAAAAAGGGCTTCTGGGGCATTCTGACGCTGATGTTTTAATCCATGCAATAATTGATGCAATGCTCGGCGCACTTGCTCTTTCAGATATCGGAACAATTTTTCCCGACACGGATGAACTTTATAAAGACGCTGACAGCACTGTTTTATTGAAAGATGTTTATAATCTCATAAAAGAGAAAAAATATGTTATAGAAAATCTGGACAGCAACATAATTGCCCAGCAGCCTAAAATGATGCCTTATATTCCGAAGATGAAGGAAATTCTCTGCCATATTCTTGAAGTTGAACCCGAAAGAATTTCTATCAAAGCTAAAACAAATGAAAAAATGGACGCCGTAGGGCAGGAACTTGCAATAGAAGCTCATGCAGCAGTTCTTTTGAAAAAAATATAACAGTTGGAACTTATTAATTCCATTTATACAATTCATCAAATGAATAAAATTCACTCAATTGTATTTGCAAAATATCTAAAAGTTTAATAATAACTGTATTGCTTATTTTTCTTTCACAACGTTCTATGTGCCCGATATATTTCAAGTTTTTAGATAGCATTTCCGAAAGCTGCTCCTGTGTATATCCATGTGCAAGTCTGTATTTTTTGACTTGTTTCGCAATATTTCTATAAACATAATCTTCAAAACTTGACATGTTTTTATTATATTTATATACTTATAAGGTACCACTGCTACAAAAGCACTATTTAAGGAGGTAATTTTTTAATCTAAATTTCTAAAATCGAAAAAAACATATAATGGGACATCTAATATTATGGATAACTGTATAAGTTTTTTAAGGCTTATATATCTTTCGACACGTTCGACATGACCTATAAATTTGCTATTAGCGTCTAAAAGCTCTGATAATTTTTCTTGTGATAAATTTTTTAAGAGCCGATATTTTTTTATATTTTTGCCTAACTTGATGTATACTTCTTTTTCAAAATCCATATAAATATGATATTTTTTATATCTTATGAGCACCACTAGCGTATAAGCACCATTTTATTAAATATAAAATCCAAGGAGGATATTTATGTCAAAACAAACACCTGAACGCACCCCTTATATTGTCAGATTACTCAAAAACGAGACAGTACTCGGTACATATAGAGTGAGCAAAGAAATGTTCCTGTCCATTCAAAAAGAAATAACACCATATCAGACGTTCAAAGAAAAAGCAAAAAAAGTAAAATGTATCGAAACAGGAGAAATATTCAGCAGTGCCAAACAGGCAAATGAAATGCTTGTACAAAAAGGATTAGCCTCAAGTTACACAGCATACAATCGAATTAAAGAGGTCTGCCGCAACAAAACAGAAACTGCTTACGGTTTTCACTGGGAGTTTGTTCAGGAATAAAAATTACAACTTAGCCCTAAATTATTTTATATATCAGGTAATAAATAATTGATGAAATTATCATACAGGCAGGGATTGTTAAAACCCATGCTATAACGATATTCCCGACTATTCTCCATTTTACCGCATGCGCATGGAAAGTTGATCCGACCCCCATAATTGCCGTTGAAATAACATGGGTTGTACTCAATGGAATTCCGAAATGCGACGCAGTTAAAATCAAGCCTGCAGCTGATGTTTCCGCTGCAAATCCGTGTATAGGTTTAAGTTTTATAATTTTATGCCCCATAGTTTTGATGATTTTCCATCCGCCGTTCATTGTTCCGGCAGCCATAGTGAGCGCGCAGGCAATGATTACATAAATTGGAATTTCAAACTCGCCTGACGGACCCGTATGTAAAACTCCGCCTGCCAAAAGTGCAAGTGTTATTATACCCATTGTCTTTTGGGCATCGTTTGAACCGTGGCTTAATGCCATCAAGCCTGATGATATTAATTGAAGCTTTCTGAACTGTTTGTTTACAGTCTGCGGGCTTTCACGCAAAATAAGAATTACCCATGCAATCAAAAGCATTAAAGTAAAACCGACGCAAAATCCCAGAACAGGCGAGGTAAACATCGGGATTATAACTTTGTCAATCAGTGTGTGGAAATGTACTACATCAACTCCGGCTTTTACAATTGCGGCGCCTAAAAGACCACCGATAAGAGCGTGTGAAGAACTTGACGGAAGCCCGAGCCACCATGTGAACAAATTCCAGATAACTGCTGCCAGAAGCGCACAAAAAATTACCGTTAAAGTAATCATATCGGCGTTCACAATGCCTGAACCTATTGTTTTTGCAACGTGTGTACCTGTTAATGCTCCTAAAAATTCCAAACTTGCTCCGAACAATACTGCCTGTTTTGGGGACAGAACTTTTGTTGAAACGACTGTTGCAATAGCGTTTGCGCAGTCGTGGAAACCGTTTATAAATTCAAATGCCAGAGCTACAAGCACTACAGCTATTAAAAGTAAAATTGTAATTGACATGAAAATTCCTTTTTTGTGAAGATTGTCAGGCTGAAAGCCGGATTGATATTTTTTACAAGATTCCGAAACAAGCTAGGAATGACAATTTGTTTCTAACTTTGCTTCAAAACAACATTCAAAATTGTATCTGATACAAAGAAACAGGCATCAAATGCGTTTTCAATTTCTTTATACATATCTCTTAATTTGATAACATCAAGAGCTTCATATTTGCCTGAAAACAGGTTTGCCATTGCACGGCGGTGAATTTCGTCCCCGTGAGATTCTATTTCTTTCATTTCAATATTCAGCTCGGTTATTTCTTCAAGATCGGAAACTTTTTTGAACTTTTTCGTAATTTCGCCGAGTTTTTCGGTTGCCTGAACTAATGTTAAAGCCTGTTCTTTCATTTCATCAGTGTAGTTGTTCAATCTGTACACTTCCAAATTTAAACAGGCTTTTACGATTTTTTTTGTTATTTTATTCAATTGAACGGCAATTGTTTGAATATCTTCTCTTTCAATGGGGGTAATAAAACTTTTGTTAAGTTGTTTCAGGCATGCTTTATATGATAATTTCCCCTTCTTTTTATATTTCAAAGCTTTTTCTTTATACTCATCTGTCAGGTGATTGTGCATAATTTCATCATACAATCTTGCCGTTTTCTGGCAAATTTCCGCACTGTCCTGAAAATAGGTAAAGAACATCTTGTCCTCAGGCGGCATGATGTATGACATCAAATTAAATTTTGGCATAATTTTTCTCCTTAATTAGGGTGCGGAATTTTATCCACACACGCCAAGCATACTTGAAAAACACTTGTTTGAAAAGGGTATCGTTACAATTTTTAATTAACTTTTACAACTGCATTTTTCACAGCCTTCGGGTTCAGCATGAATAGAGATTATGCAGTTTCCGAGCGTTTTGTTTATTTCGGTTTCTATTTCATCGCAAATTTTGTGACAGTCTTGTATTGTCATCTGCTTCGGAAACAATAATGTCATATCAAGTTGTTTTTCAGGTCCTATATTTCTTCCTTTAAGAGATTTGTAACCGTGAACCCCTTTATCTTTAAAATTTTCTATAATTTTTTCAACAGATTCAATATCACATTTCGGTAAAGAACCGTCAAGAAGGTTGTTCAAAGTTTCTTTTGAGATAGAAAATCCTGCCTTAAAAATCAGCATGGCAACAACAATTGCTA
Source organism: Candidatus Gastranaerophilales bacterium (assembly GCA_944326015.1). Lineage (GTDB taxonomy): Bacteria > Cyanobacteriota > Vampirovibrionia > Gastranaerophilales > Gastranaerophilaceae > Stercorousia. The sequence continues at coordinate 5,562 of CALVCJ010000046.1, read as the reverse complement.
TTATCGGGTCTAAAATATGGATACCTGTGATTTTTATTAACACCAGACCCGCCATAACGCCGAGTGATGAGTAAATATCAGTTCTTAAGTGTTCGCCGTCCGCAAAAAGTGAAATTGAATTTGATTTTTTTGCTACTTTAAAAAGAATACTGCTCACAATGTAGTTTGCAACAACGGCAAATAACATTACAGCGATACCCAGAGTTGTATCGACTTGTGCTGTACCATAAGAAAACAGCTTTTTAGCGGCTTCAAAGATAATAAAAAGTCCGGCAAAAATTATCAGACCGCCTTCAATAAAGCCTGATATATCTTCGTATTTGCCGTGCCCGAAAGGGTGATCGCTGTCAGCAGGTTCGGAGGATTTCATTACCGCAAAAAAAGTTAAAACAGAGGCTAAACAGTCGCTCAACGAGTGAATTGCCTCGGAGATTATACTTATAGAGCCTGAAACAATTCCGGCTATGAATTTTAGAATAATTATAACTGCGTTTGAGGTTATCGATAGTCCTGCCGCAAATTTTTTTTCTTTTGTTATGTCCAATGTTACTTTCCTCTTTTAAAACATTTTAGCAAAGACTTGGTTTCTTTATCAACCCTTAAAGACTCACAGATTTTTTGAATACTTTTGTTATAAGTCCAGTTGTCAAGTTTTGAGGTCTTTAAGTATTTTAAAGTTTTTTCAGGAAATTTTATGTAACATATAGAAAGCGCCCATGCAACTGCCATTTTTGTGTAGTGTCTTTGGTCTTTAAACTTATCAATCAGGTTTAAATCTTTGTCAATGAAATTTATATCAATATAATATGAAAGAAGTATCACATAGGCGAATCGTATATCATACTCATTTTTTGATTTAAAATACGGCTGAATAAAGTTCCAGACAAGTTCCCTGTTATCTTTTACGAACTTTAAACCGCTGCAGAAACAATCACATACAGACCAGTTATTTATTTCAGGTATAAAATTTTTGACAAGTTCAAGTTTTTTTTCGGGAGGCTGCTTAACGAGACCTATAACCATACCTTTAAGCATGGTTTCTTCCATATATTCAAAATCGCTGCGGTTTAGAAAATTCTCCCATTCGCCGCTTTTATAAATCTCTTTTGCTATTTTACGTAGTTTTGGAAGCCGAACACCGAGAACATTATTGATATTCGGTATCAAAGATGCGGAAAACTTTTGAAAATCTTTTTCCGACTCGTCTATTAGCCTTTGTTTTATGTCCATGACAGGATTTTAGCATAAAATAAAATTTTTTTAATCTTCTGCAAATTCCCAGTGAAAACCGTAAGCAGTTTCTGTTTTGTTGCGGCAGACCTCTTTAATTCGATTGTATGCTGTGTAACTTGAGGCTAATCCTTTTTGTACAAGCATTTCATTTGCCTGTTTGGCACTGCTGAATATTTCTCCTGTTTCGATACATTTTACTTTTTTTGCTTTTTCTTTGAACGTCTGATATGGTGTTATTTCTTTTTGAATGGACAGGAACATTTCTTTGCTAACTCTATATGTACCGAGTACTGTCTCGTTTTTGAGTAATCTGACAATATAAGGGGTGCGTTCAAGTGTTTGTTTTATTTTTTTATTTTTATACATAAAAACTCTTTATTTAAAAGGATATACACTATAAAAATATTATCCTATAGTTTTTATATTGTCAAATAATTGCATAAAATTTCAATTATGGGAAAAAACAATTCTCTTATGACAAAATTTTATGCAAACATTTTGGAGCAAAAGTTGCTTCATTACGTAAAAATAAAGGTTTACCTCAAGATGAACTGGCATTTACAGCAGGTATTTCCACAAGCTATTTAAGTGCAATTGAGAGAGGAGTAACTGATACTACCATATCTACCGTAAAACGTATAGCCAAAGCACTTAAAGTCGATATATATGAGTTATTTATTTTTTCAAAATAAATAACTAAAATTGTTACAAAAATTAAGATAATATAAGCGTTTTATTAATATTTCAACAATCGGATAATTTAAATTTTTAAAATATATATTATATTATTGCCGTTAATGGGCAAAAGAGCATTTAAATATGATAAAGTCTTAACAAGAAAATTCGGGCAAAAAGTTGCTTTTTTGCGTAAAAATCTTAACATTACACAGGACGAACTTGCTTTCAGAGTTAATATATCTCCAAGTTATTTGAGTGCAATCGAAAGAGGTGTAACTGATACAACAATTTCGACTGCTAAAAGATTGGCAAAAGCTTTTAATATATCTTTACAGGAATTGTTCAATTTATGAATAATGGAATTTTTATATGGCTAAATCTGATTTAAAAAAGCTTGGTAGAAATATCAAATTTTTGCGAAAATCTAAAAATCTATCGCAAGAAAAATTAGCTGAATTAATAAACAGAAGCCGAAATTATGTTGGTATGATTGAACGTGCGGAAGTCAATACTCCTGTAGATACGCTGTTTGACATTACCAAAGCTTTACATTCTGATATCAAAGAACTATTTGCTTAATTTTTTATTGTTTTAGGTCATACATGACCTATGCATATATAATATCAGTTATTATAAATTAATGCAATAGTAACTGTTAGGAATTTATACCGCAGTTTACTCCAAATAAGTATAAAGGGGCTACTCAGGGATTAGATCCCGCCCGCATTGGGACATTTTGCACGAAATCATAGATTTCGGCAAAAGCAGTCAAACAAAGTTCGGGATGACGAAACCGTAATGCAGAATTTATTTCAGGGGTGACTATGTAAACTTCCTCACAATACATTGACAAAACTTGATGATCCTTTTAGTATATATTTGTAATACAATTACTAAAAGATACTATAGGTAATTTATGGAGTTAAAAGACCTTCCAAAGTGCCCTGTCGAGACGACTTTAAAACTTATCGGCGAAAAGTGGAAAATACTTATAATCAGAGATTTGCTCAACGGAACAAAACGTTTTGGTGAATTGAAAAAAGCCTGCAGCGGAATTTCTCAAAAAGTTTTAACAACAAACTTACGCGCTATGGAAGATGACGGTCTTGTAAAAAGAGAGGTGTTTCCGGAGGTTCCGCCAAGAGTTGAATACACTCTCACTGATGTCGGCTACAGTCTTGCTCCCGTTTTAGATGCAATGGCAAGCTGGGGAACAGATTACGAAACTTTCTTGAAATTGTTACAAAAAAGAATGTAATATATTATTGTAAGTTACCGCATTGGGTAATATGTTACAAATTTTAATTATGTATAATACTTTACATAAAATAGTAAAAATTATTTTACCATGTATTATATATGTAGGAGAAAAATTTAATTATGAAATTATTAACTGCAATTCACAATGCGCTCCCTTCAAAAAATAATTTTAAGGAAAACGAAAGCCCGCATCTTAAACTCATGTATTCCAGCACTTACCCTGAAACACGGGAAGAAATTGTTTACCGCAAAAACGGAAGAACAATTGACAGAATTATCGAATTTGACAAACAAACTGGGTCAAAAATCAAAACAACACACTACGACTATTTTAACGATAAAAAAATACGTTCAATCGACGAATATGACAGAGAATCAGGTAAAAAAATAAGAACGGTGAATTACGTTCTGTATAAATCTATAGATGAATACGATTTGAATACAGGTAAAAAAATAAAAACAATTAATTTTAATGTTAAAGATGATACAAAAATATCATCTATTCAGGAATATGATATAGCAACCGGCAAAATCACAACTCTTTCAATATACAAACGCGACGGAAAAACAGTCAGCATTATAAAGAGAATTGACCCGAAAACACAAAAAGTAACAAACTGGATTAATAACAAAAATGTTGAATATAACCCGCCTGAATCGGCTAAAATTGTGGAAAGATCCTATGATAATATAAAATTCAATGATAACAAAAATAATGAAGATATTGCAAAATTGATTGACAATCTTTACTGCAACAAATTTAAATTTGAAAATATCTAGTTATAATTCATACCAAAATTATTCCTGTCTCCTGCATTATTTTCACACTTCATCTTTTTTGCCATGGGGGAATGCTTACACCTAAATAATCAGAAAAAACATTTTTGTAAAAAATTAGACTTCATTTTCCTTTTCGTGCTAAAATCTACTTATGGAATTTGCAGAAAGAACTCTTGATTCACAGTTAGTCTACGAAGGAAAAGTTGTTAAACTATACAAAGACAGCGTCGAACTTTCTTGTGGACAAAAATCTTTCAGGGAAGTTGTTAAACACTCTGGAGGCGTTGTAATCTTAGCTTTCAAAGAAGATAAAGTTCTGCTTGTCAAACAATTCAGATACCCTATGAAAGAGATTCTCTTAGAACTTCCGGCAGGCAAGCTAGAAGCCGGTGAAGACCCTTTTGAAGCGGCAAAACGCGAACTTGAAGAAGAAACGGGTTACTGCGCAAACAAATGGACTAATCTTGGCTATGTATATACATCCCCCGGATACAGTGATGAAAAACTTTATCTTTATAAAGCAGAAGATTTAAGATTTACTCACTGCCATCCTGATGAAGGTGAAATAATACAAGCACTTGAATATAAATATGATGATGTAATAAAAATGATTGACAACGGTAAAATTAATGATGCTAAAACAATTTGCGCAATATTAAGAACAAAGATTAAGGAATAAAAATATGTCCCATGAAAAAAAAATTAAAATGGTCGCAACAGATATTGACGGAACAATTCTAAAATGGGATTTCGGAGGGTTTACTCCGGAAGTTAAAGACTGTATAAAAAAACTTACGGCAAGCGGTGTTAAAGTTGTGCTTGTAACAGGAAGAATGCATAAGGCTGCAACATTTCTTGCAGACGAACTCGGACTTAAAACCCCTATAGTTTCTTATCAGGGAGGAATGATTAAAGACAACTGTGAGAACGGAAAAGTCCATTATAGAAAAGATTTAGAACCAAACCGCGCAAAAGAAATTATAAAATGGGCTCAAGATAACAATATTCATATCAATCTTTATATGGATGATATTTTATACGTTGAAAAAGATGATGAAACAATCCGAAAATATACTGATGCCAGATACATTGAATATACCGTATGCCCGTTTGACAGTCTTGAAATTAAAAACGTAAATAAAATTCTTGCAATAAAATACGGCGACGCAGATACCGTAACAGACTGGGTTAACTTTCTTGAAAAAAAATATCCAGATCTTTATATAGTGAAATCCACACCATATTTTTGTGAAATTTCAAACAAAAATGCAAAAAAGTCCTGTGCTGTTGAATTTTTGTGTAAAGAATGGGGAATTAAAAAGGATGAAGTTTTAACAATAGGCGATCAGAATAATGACATTGAACTTTTAAAATCCGGTGGAATAAAAGTTGCAATGGGAAACAGCACACCCGAATTAAAAGAATATGCAGATTTTATAACTGACACTGTTGACAATAATGGATTTGTCAAAGCAATTAACAATTTTTTCTATGAATAATGTAATAAATGGTGTCTCAAACCGAAGGCCTTGACAAATAATAAATTTATAAGAAAAATTTAGGAGGATGAAAAATGTTGTATAGAGAATCTTTGAACTGCCCCCCCCCCGA
>CALVCJ010000045.1 GCA_944326015.1 Candidatus Gastranaerophilales bacterium | reverse complement strand
TCTATTCATCATTTTTCATCCTCCTTAATTTTGCTTATAAACATATTATTTACGATTTTACTTGTTTTGTCAATATTCTCAAAAATTTTTAAAAAAATCATTAAACGCGTTCACAGACTGCTCTATGTTTTTTATAAAGTGTTTTAAATGTAGTTTACCAGTTGTATAATTCCTGTAATTTATTTAAATCATCCTGAGATATTTCCTGTTTGTCGTCTTCAATTGCGTGCATTATGCTAAGTTTATCCTGTGAATGTGCCAATCCTATTGCGTGCCCTACTTCATGCAGCATTACTGTGTATACGGTATCATTACCGAGAATTTCATTTTTTGGCCCTTTGTCTGCTATGTATATAATTGATTTAACAATATATTTATTTGTATATCTGGTTCTGGTTAATCCGATCGCTCTATCTGTGTTTTTTGTCTTTGGTATTTTTTCTACGAATTGTACTTCTATATCCGCTTTTTTAGGTTTGTCAACATAATAGAAAATAATTTCGTGATTTGTCTTTCTCGTCCATTCCTCAAGAGAATGTTTCATCATTGTTGTTCTCTGATGCTGAGGAATATAAATTTTAATTTTTTCAGGGTGCTTCCAGCGAATTCTTTTAGATGATGCAAAGACAAAATTTGGCATTAAAATCAATAAAGTAATCAAAATTACAATTAACTTTTTCACTTTCTACAACTCCGCTAAAATATTTTTTTTTAAAAATGCATATCAAATGAGGAAGGCATACCGTTTATTTTTTCATCTTCCAGACGCATAGCAGAACCTATTGTGAAACTTTCAGCATAGATTTTATTAATTTTATAATTAATGTCTCCAGTGAAGACTTCTTCATTTTCTTCAAGAAATTTAAATAAAGGTTCTGCAGGACTTTTAACTATTCCGCTCAAGGTGTCGCCTGCCTGTTTTAATGTACGTTCACCTATTTCTGGAACTTTTACGTTCATCCCGAAAGGTTTATATGGTCTGTTAAATGAAGCCCCTGTGTCTGCCACTATTGTTACCTCTTTTTTTTTTATTTACATTGTTAATAATCGACAGATAAAGGAGAAAAATTTAATTTTTATATGTATTCTTGTTACATTTGTTAATAATTAAGTCTTGTAGTATCAAGATCTATTATACCTTCTGAAAGTGTAAAGAGAATTTGTTTAAGATTAATTATGTATTCTTTTTTGCATAATCCTCGACGGTAGAGTGATATTAATTTTTCTATTTGAGTTTGCGCATTTTGCGGCATAAAAGGATTTTCTTCAATTTGAACTGTTATAGGAAAATGGTGTCTTGAATTGTTGCAATATGAACATTCAAGTGCAAAATTAAGAGAGTTATTCATTCCGTTCATACATTTAGGCTGTAAATGCTCAAATGTACCAACAGCTGAGTGAATAAGATTCAAAGCTATTATATTTGAAGGTTTTCTTGTATTTTTGACGACAAATGCGCATACTTCGTCACTCGAGCGAGGTAATCTGCGTGCATATTCCAAAATTTCTTCTTTCAGCTTTTTGTTTTCTACATTTTTTATAATGTTTTTTATTTTATTTATAAAAATTTTTCTGGAAAATGGCTTATGCGGTACAGGATCAAAAATTATGTCATTTGTTTTAATCATAAGTTTTCTTAATTGTCTTGCGACATTTTTAGGTAAAATCCTCCTGTAAAAACTTATTTTGTTGAAAATAGCGCTCTGGATTTTAACAAGTGCTAGCTCGTGAACCTCTTTTTTAAGAAGCAGTAGTTCTTTAAAGTTTTTGTCAGGATATTTGGCAGACATGCTTTTAAACATATTGAAAACCTGTCTTTCAACAGGATGCATAATGTTTTCTAAGGGTTGTAAAATATGAATTACTCCTGTTGCCGTTCCAGAAAGTTCATTCTTTAGCATAAGTTTTGAATAAATATCCGGATGCAGCATTTCAAGCCCGCAGCAAAGACAAGGAATGCGATAATTTAGCAGGTTTTTTAATCCTTTTTTAGTAAGTGGAATTTCAGAAAGTTTAAATGATAAATTTTCTGTTTTAACAATTTTTTTTTCCATATTCAGCCCTTGAAGAATTAATACCTGATATTATTATTCCCGTTTATGAAGAATTTATACTCCCGGCGGAGGCTGAATATATAAAGGTTTTAATTTGTGCCAGTTTCCTTCATCATCACTATTTTCTGCAATGTCTGCGAGAATTTCTCCAAGCTGATAATTTTTTGCCTGATAGGAAATTCCTCCAAGTAAGGGTTGAAGTTTATCATCCGTAATAATTGTATATTTGTCTGTTTTTATAATTTTTTTTACATCTTCTATTAAGATTGCGCCTTTAACTGTTCCTTTGCAGTAAAGGTATGCACAATTTTTTCTTGCATCAAGTGCTACAAGCGGATTTTCTTCCGCAAGTTTAGATAGAATTTCAAGAGATGAAACTCCTATAACTTTGCAGTTAAGCTGCTGCGCCAATACTCTTGCAACTGTTACACAAGCTCTTATTCCAGTGAAGCTTCCGGGACCGGTATTCACTGCTATAAGATCTATATCTCTTGGTGTAATCTTATTTTCAGATAGAATTTCCTGTAAAGTTGAAATTAAAAATGCCGAATGATATTTATTATCTTTATTTTCTATTATTCTAGAAGCCAGAATTTTTCCGTCACGTTTTAAAACGGTGTACATTTTATCTAGGCTGGTATCAAATGCAAGTGTTATCATAATTCCTCCACAGCTTACGCGCTTCCTCTCTCTATCTTAGGAGGGGAAGCTATTTCCTGTTAAAGAACACTAAGTTGTTCAATAATATCATCTTTCCCGAGTGATTCAAATTCATATATTCTTGAATCATCATTGTAATATTTTACGTTAATTCTGATGTGATTAAAAGGTGCTTCATTTTGATTAAATTCAGCCCATTCGACAAAAGTCACACATTTGCCTTCTGAGTATTCTCTAAGCTCATCATAAATAGTTTTAATTCCTTCATTTTCCAGTCTGTACAAATCGAAATGATAAATAGGAATTGAGCCGGTATGGTATTCATTGAGAATTACAAAACTCGGACTTGTAACTTTTTCTTTAACATCAAGTGCATCTGCAACAAGTTTAACAAAAGCCGTTTTTCCTGCACCTATTTCTCCGTATAAATTTATAAAGCAGCCATTCTGTATAAGTCGCGCAAATTTGCGTGCAAGTTTTTGGGTATCATCAAGATTATAACAAACTTGTTGAAATTGTTTCATATACTTCAACCCTATTCCTTCCGTTTTCTTTTGCCATGTATAAAGCTTTATCTGCTTTTTGCAGTACTGTTTTTGCGTTATCGTCGCTTGAGTATTCACAAATTCCAATACTTATTGTAACATTAATATTTTTTTCTTTCACATTTGTATTTATTTTTGAAATATCCGTTTTAGTATTTTCTACTGCCTGTTTGAGTCTTTGAGCAACCATTTTGGCTTCTTCGATTTTTGTAAACGGTAGTATAATCGCAAATTCTTCTCCGCCATACCGTCCTGCTATATCGTAATCTCTAAGTTTACGCTTAATCACTCCGGATATGTGTTTTAATACAAGATCTCCTACTGCATGACCATAAGTATCGTTAATATTTTTAAAATAGTCAATGTCTATCATTATAACGCAAAGGTTTCGTTTCTGACGTTTAGCACTGGATACTTCCTGTTTTATTCTTTCTTCAAGTTGTCTTCTATTATAAAATCCTGTGAGGGCATCAAGAGTTGCGTGTTTTAGAATTTCTGCATAAACATTTGCCCTGTTAATAGTTGTTGCAGCCTGATTCGTGAGTTGTTCAAGATAATTTATATCTTTTTCCCCGAGTACACTGTCCGTACTTTTTGTAACAATACAGCCTAATAATTTATTTTCGCTCGTGAGTGGAAATACTCCTGTTTTTCTGTCCTGAGTTAGTATGTATTCGGATTTATTATTAAGGCATTTAATGAGTTCGAAAATTTTTTTATCTTTACAGGAATTGGGCCAGACAAGCCTGTTGTTTATAAATATGTAAATCAGATGATCAGATACAAATTTGTCAATCATTTCTCCGATAATCGGTATTATGTAGCTTCTTTCATATTGTGTTTCAATAATTTTTGCAATATTTTTCATTGCGTCGTGGAAGTCTATACTTTTCTGCATTCTCTCAGTTAAAATAACGTTTTGTATTTTCAAAGAAATCATATAAGATACAATATTCAGAAATTCAAAGGTGTCCTGTTCCAGTTTATTTTCAAATCTAATCATTCCTATGAGTTGATTTCCCTTATATAGTGCGTAAAATAGAGATTCTTCATCACAAACATAAGCCTTACCGGAAAGGTTTGAAAAAACTTTATATAAATGTTTTGCTTTTTCTCTGTTTCCGCCTTCTTCAACAGAAATCCAACTTTTAGAAAAATTCCTTAAAGATTCTGATGAAGGGTCGTAAATGTATATACTTAAAGATGAAAAAAAATCTTCCAAAATACGAACAATACCTGGTGCTGTTGTGATATGATTAAGTTTTTCCGACAAATCTTGTATTTTGTTTAGTATTTGCATTATGTTTCCAGTTTTTGCAAAATATCGTCTGAAATGTCAAAATTTGCATAAACATTTTGCACGTCATCGTGTTCTTCAAGTTTTTCCAGCAATTTAAGAATTTGTCCGGCAGTTTTTTCATCAGAAACTTCTATTGTATTTTTGGGAATTCGTGTAAGTTCAGCTGATTCAGTTTTAAGCCCTTTAGCTTCAAGCCCTTCAACAACTGACTGAAAATTCTCGGTGGATGTAATTACTTTATACTGACCGTCTTCTTCTGTTACATCAAGAGCATCGAGTGAAGTTGCAGCCTCAAACAATTTATCAAAATCAACGTTTTCATCAAAAGTAATAACTCCGCGCTGGTCAAACATCCAGCCTACACATCCTGTAGCTCCCAGACTCCCGTTGTATTTGGTAAAAAAACTTCTTATGTCACCGGCCGTTCTGTTACGATTATCAGTCATAGCTTCAACAACTACAGCAACTCCTCCTGCTGCATAACCTTCATATATGAGTTCTTCATAATTTTCGCTGGCTCCGGCGCCTGCCCCTTTTTCAATTGCGCGTTTAATATTATCGTTTGGCAAGCCTGCTGCTTTTGCTTTTTCAATAGCCGTTCTCAGACGAAAGTTTCCTGCAGGATCAGCTCCTCCAAGTCTTGCAGATACTATTAATTCTCTTGAGTATTTTTGAAATACTACTGCGCGTTGTGAATCTACTTTTGCTTTTTTATGTTTAATTGTTGACCATTTTGAGTGTCCTGACATATTTAATCCTCTTTTTAAATTTTTACCTCTTACAAAATTTTATCACAAAAAATATGACAGTAAAATTTTTATGATTAAATTGAATGTATTTCTTTTACCAATCAGCAATCGTTCCTTAAACAAAAAATTTATAGTTTTCAGGCGAATTTTAATATTATTTTGTAGATTAATTTTTGTAATATAATCACTGTGAAGCCTTTTATCGCCTGTTACAAAAGTGCAGTTTCCTGCATTATTTTTGTGTCGCCTATAACCAATAAGGGGGCTGTATATTATTGCAGATCCGCCGATTAGATTTGCTAGATTAAATAAAAATTTGTCGGGACAAATTCGCCAATCCCATGGTGTCTGGTAATATTGAAGTATATCAATTGAAGCTTTTCTAAACATCGCAGAGCTGTTTGGTGACCAGTACCAGCCGCCAAAGCGTTTGTGTTTTAGTATTTTATACTTTACAGGCAGTCCGCATAATATTTCAACGCCACTTATGTCATTTTGAACTTGTTTCAATGTCTCGCATTCATTACTTTGCGGGGATGAAATAGATTTTAGGGTGTGTACTTCATCATTTTCGCCTATTTCGATTATTTGGCAGGAAGTAAATGCTACAGAGGTTTCAAGATGAACTCTAATGTGTGCGGCAGCATATTCTTTGCATAAAATATCATCGCTGTCTATAAAACTTATGAATTGACCTTGTGAAGCTTTCAGTCCTGTTACCATTGCAGCAAGCTGACCTGAGTTATTTGCATGTTTTATCAGTGTAATTCGTAAATCCTGATTGTCTGAGATGAAATTTTCAATAACTTTACAGGAATTATCATGTGAACAATCGTCAACAACTATAATTTCAAAATTTTTATAGGTTTGTTCTTTAATACTTTCAAGAGTTTTGCTAATATAGTTTTCATAGTTGTATGAGGTTACAACAAATGAAACAAGGGGGAGTTTAAGCATTTTCGTCGCCGTTTTTCCCTTCAGCCAGAAGCCTTGCCATTTTTTTGTTATACATAACAGATGATATAAATGCAAGAACAATAAACCCTAAACCTATTCCGCCTGTCACAACCTCTGGAATTTCTTTAACTGTTGATGCAAGCATAAGACATGCTAAAGCGCCTATTGCCCAGTGAGCTCCGTGTTCAAGATATAAAAATTTCGCAAGTGTTTTCTTTTCAACAAGCATTATGGTTAATGAGCGTACGAACATTGCGCCGATTGCGAGACCTATTGAGATAATAATAATATCTTTACTCAATGCAAAAGCGCCCAAAACTCCGTCTAAAGAGAAAGACGCATCAATTAATTCAAGATAAAGGAAACTTATTAATCCTGTACATCCTGCATCTTTTGCTGTGCAGCTTGCAAGTCGCATTTCTTCGTGTTTTTCAAGATAATGAGTAAACCCGTCTATTGCAAGATAAGTTATGATACCTGAAATTCCAGCAATCATAACATGAATTTTTTGTTCAGCCGGCACAAAATTCTGTGTTGCAAGCAGCATTAAAAGCGAAATAATAACTTCAATACCTTTTATATGATCAAAATGTGCAAGCCATTGTTCTACTGGTTTTATCCAGTGAATTTGTTTCTCGTGATTGAAAAAGTAATTCAAGAAAAGCATAATCAAAAACATTCCGCCGAAAGTAACAATCGGAGCATGTGTCTGATGGAGATAATAAGCGTATTTATCGGCATTTGTAAGAGCGATATTTGAAACTTCAAGCATTTTTAATTTCGCAAATATAGAGACAACAAGTATCGGGAATAAAAATCTCATACCAAATACTGCAATTAAAATACCCCAGGTCAAAAATCTATGTCTCCATTTATGGCTCATTTTTTCAAGTTTCATTGCGTTGACAACAGCATTATCAAAAGACAAACTAACTTCAAGTACTCCTAAAACAACTGCTATAAAGACACAGGTTAATCCGGTGCCGTTATGAACATGCTCACCCCAGAAGTATGCACCTATAAGTCCTGCAATAGTAACTATATATGAACCTAAAAAGTATTCTAACATTAATATATCTCCTTCTTATGAGTTATTATATATGAAATTTTTCTAGAACACAATACTATTAAAACGGGACTTATATAGCAAATCCCACTAAAATAGCTAAAATTCTCACCCTGAACTCGTTTCTGAGTCTCGTTTGTTTTGAGATTCTGAAACAAGTTCAGCGTGACGACAGTATTACGCATATTTAGTGGAAACTTGTATACATACCCCATTAAAACTTCTATAATAAACTTATTGTTAAAATTTTAAATATGATTTATAATAAGTTATATATAATAAGTTATATGTAGTTTAAAGAAAGGAAAAATTATGAAAAATTTATTAAGCCCCGTATTGCCGGGGGGGGGGCGTATTTAAGCTCAAGTTACGGATTTACCCTTGCTGAAGTTTTAATCACTTTAGGTGTTATCGGAGTAGTTGCAGCGATCACAATTCCTGCAATAATAACAAATTATCAAAAAAGTGTAACTGTATCTTCTTTAAAAAAGATGTATTCAACTTTGACACAGGCTGCATCTATGTATCAAGCTGAGAATGGAATAACTTATAATGAATTTGATACTTCCTTAACAGCAAGAGATTTTATGTATGAGTACATAATTCCTTATATAAAAGTTATAAAGGAATGTGATTCTCTTTTATCCTGCTATAATGATTACCCTCTGCAAATTGATAGATCGACTAAAATTATAGATGTGGAATTTTTGACAGTATTAGCGGATGGCTCTTTTTTAGGTTTAAATTCGGCAGATGCAGGAAAACTCTTTTTTTCGATATAAATGGACGCAAAGACCCAAATTATTCAGGGCGTGATATTTTTTATTTTTATTTAATTAATGTATCGACTATGAATGATAACGAGGGGTGCGAGCATGCTATGTTAAGCTTACAGTCCGGTTTGTATCCGGGTGGATTCGATTCTTGTTTTCTCCCTTTTACTATGCGTAGTCGGGATGAATTATTGGGAAGTTCAGGTAACGTTCACAGAGCCTGCACCAGAACTTCTACACACCTATCAACAACTATTACTTCAAATGATGCCTGTGCTGCTGTTATAATGATGGACGGTTGGGAAATTAAAAATGACTATCCGTGGTAGCATATCTGATAGGGATATCGCAGTTTGCGCAAATTATTATTGTTTTTAGGTTATCTGATGAAAACAGTTATATAATTACCTCTTTTGCTGTATTGCATAAATATATATTATGTGTTATATTTTCAATTATATAAGAATTTGGAGATTAGTATTTGTATGAAAAACTTTGATGTATTAAGCAATTGTTATAAATTAAAGTTTCATGGTAAATTTGCGTTCACACTTGCTGAAGTTTTGGTTACTTTGGGTATAATCGGGGTTGTCTCTGCTATGACAGTTCCGACTTTAATGCAGAATCATCAGAGAAAGACATTTGTAACGCAGCTTCAGCAAGTTTATAATCTTTTTTCACAGGCTTTTTCTCAATACATAACCGACAAGAATGCTTTGAATTTACATGAAGCAGGTTTAACAAGTGTTGCTGAGGTTAAAAATTTTATTAATAATTATTTTAAAGTAACCAAGTCTTGTTCTGCTTTTACAGATTGTTTTACAAGTGAAAAATATCATAATTTGAACGGTAATGAATTGACTAACACCAGTTACTGGCCAAGTACAAATGCTCCTTGTTTTGTTCTAGCAAACGGAGCTTCCATTTGTATGGAACATTCAAAATATCATACATCTTACGGGCATATAACAATTGATGTTAATGGTGCGCAAGGACCAAACATTGCAGGTCGTGATTTGTATTTTGTTTCATACTATAATGATGGTTCAATAGATGAAGACGGTATTCCTCCGTCCTGTAAACTTTCCGGCACTGGTTGCGGCTCCGGTAAAACGGCTGCGAAAGATGTAAGGACAGCTATCGGTGCTACTTGCAAAACCCGTAAGGATGCAAAGGGCTGCTTCGGTCTAATATTGAATAACAACTGGGAAATGGACTATTGATTTTTGCATCTCGCAAGCCATATATCACTTACTACATTTTCCAAAATACGTTTACTTACAGAACCAGTTAAAAACCTGTCAAGTTTTGACTTGTTGCGAGAACCTAGTATTATTAGGTCAATTTCGTTTATCCGTGCATAATCAATGATTTTTTGTGCTGGTATTCCGCTTAGAATTGCAGTTTCATTTACCTGAATGCTATAGCCACTAAGAAGCATTTGTATATCATTTATTGCTCTTGCTGCATATACCTGCTGTTGTTTTTGAATATCAAGAAGCCAGTTTGTGTCTACTGTTCCGTCTAGAAATAAAAAATTCGGGTCTTCATTTACCATGCATATGTGTATTTCTTTGTCCTTAAGTTTTAAAAAGGGTATTATTTCATTTATTATTTCAAGTGAACACTTTGTTCCGTCTGTTGTTAAAAGTAATTTTTTCTTTTGATTTTGTTCTTTTGCTATATAATCTGAAATTTTGCTGCTGTTTATAATTTCCTGAGAAACAGAACCGAGCCATTTTTGAAGTCCCTTTTTCCCGTGTGAGCCCATGAGAATTAAATCATAAGAATTGTGTTCACTTTGTTCTAAAATACTTTCTATAACGGCTCCGCAGTTTTTAATTTTTTTCCCAGGTTTAAGTCCTAGTTTTACTATTTCTTTTTCAGCGAAATTAAGTATCGTGTCGGCTGTATTAGCACAGGAGTATGAAAAGTTTTCCTCTTCAATGCTTATTTCATCAGGAAGCAAACTCCAGTCAATTACGCAAATAGTATCAATTTCTGCCTCTTTAATCCATGCAGAAATATTATAAATTGCATTAAAACTTATTTTTGATCCATCAGTGCAGAATAAAATTTTCATAAAATTGTCTCCTTATGTATGTATTTTTCTTTCCCTCTTTCAGCATTTTCAGTTTTACTTATAAATTATGTTAAGGAAAATTACATTGTCTGGTATTCTATATTTTTTTCTGTTATTATATTTTTAGGGAAATGTTTTTATAGGAAAAGTGTTATAGTCATGACTTTTAATCAGAATATTCAGCATAAAATAAATTTAAGGGATTACAAGGATCTTATAGAAACGATTGCCAAAGTTGAATACCAAAAATTTTCAACATCACACTTGATTGATTTGCCTGAACTTATTAATATCGGAAATCATACTTTATATATCCTTTTTAAAAATCATTCTCCTGATAACTACAATAACACATATCTTTCGACTGCTATCAAGTGGGCTATACGTAATGAAGTCAGAAGACGTTATAAATGGTATTCTTTAAAAAACAAAAAACAAAGAGAAGAACAAGAAAATGACAATTTGAGAGAAGAAGTTTATAAGGCAATTCTTTCTATTGATGAAATGCAGGATGCTGAAGTGCCAACTCAGATTAAAGCAGAGGACAAAACACCAGAGGAATGCATTGAACTTTCTGAGTTAAAAGCTGAAATAATAGAATCTATGAAAAGACTTCCCCAGCGCGAAAGAGAACTTATAGAGTACAAATTTTTCAAAGAAAAAAAACTTAGAGAAATAGCGGAAGAATTTAACATTTCTCAATCTCGAATTTCTCGTATAATTCAATCAGGGCTTGATAAAATAAAAAGAGATTTAAAAAATCAGGGGATAATTTAGTGAAAACTGTTTTTGAAAAAAGTAATGGAGTCGATGGCATAACTTTAACTGACAGGATTGTAAATTTAAACTTTATTGCGCCTGCATTGTTAAGAACCGAACCTATAGGATTGCCTCAATTAAGCGAATTAGATGTTTTGAGACACTATAAAGAACTTTCTGACAGAAATTTTTGTATTGAAAAAGGTTTTTATCCCCTCGGCTCTTGTACAATGAAATATAATCCGAAGGTGAATGAATTACTTGCCTCTCTTGAAGCGTTTACGAATTTACATCCTTTAAGTGATGATGCGGACTGTCAGGGCGTTCTGGAATTGATGTTTAAGCTCGGAGAAGCTTTGAAAAAGATTACAGGAATGGATGCTGTTACACTACAGCCTGCAGCTGGAGCACATGGTGAACTAACTGGCATGATGATTATAAAGAAGTATTTCGAGGTTAAAGGAAAAAACCGTAAAAAAGTTATTATCCCGGATTCTGCTCATGGCACAAATCCTGCGAGTGCTCATCTTTGCGGTTTTGAAATTGTGCCTGTAAAATCAAACGATAAAGGCCAGGTTGATATTGAAGAATTAAAAAGTCTATTGGATGATGATGTTGCTGCGATTATGATGACAAATCCCAATACTCTGGGTATTTTTGAAGAGAATGTTCTTGAAATATCTAAGTTAATGCATGAAAACGGTTCACTTTTATATTATGATGGTGCTAATTTTAATGCTATTATGGGGTATACAAATCCAAAATTAATGGGATTTGATGTTGTTCATTTGAATTTACACAAAACTTTTTCAACTCCTCATGGCGGAGGAGGGCCAGGAGCCGGTCCTGTGTGCGTCGTTGAAAAGTTAAAAGACTTTTTACCTGCACCTGTTATTGACTATGATGCAGAAAAATATTTCAGAAATTATAATATCAGGCATTCTATCGGCAGTGTCAAAGGTTTTTACGGAAATTTTAGTGTGCTTATTAAAGCTTATGCCTATATACTTATGATGGGTAATAATCTTAAAGAGGCAAGCGAAAATGCTGTTTTGAATGCGAATTATTTAAAAGAAAAATTAAAGAGTGCATATATACTCCCTTATGATGAACCATGCATGCATGAATTTGTGCTGTCTGGTGAAAAACAAAAGCAAGAGAATGGTGTTTCCACATTGAATATTGCCAAAGCTCTCATGGATGAAAATACTCATCCGCCGACTGTGTATTTCCCATTGATAGTGCATGAGGCAATAATGATTGAACCAACAGAATCTGAAACCAAAGAAGTTCTGGATAATTTTGTTGATATTATGCTAAAAATTGCTCAAGAAGCAAAAACGAATCCTGAAAAATTGGTTTCGGCCCCTCATACAACACCTGTCAAACGCCTGGATGAAACACTTGCTGCACGTCAACCAGATTTAAATTTTAAACAATAATAAGTTAAAAGAGATAATATTATGACAAAAAAAGAAAGTAAAAAAGTTAAAGTAGCATTTCCCCATATGGGTACAGTAAGTATAGCATGGGCTGCAGCTTTAAAAAAAATAGGTGTAGAGCCCTATGTACCGCCATATACTAGCAAAAAGACCTTATCGCTTGGTACAAAACATTCCCCGGAAGCTATATGTCTTCCATATAAACTGATTTTAGGTAATTTTATTGAAGCAATTGAGGGTGGCACAGATTATGTTGCAATGATTACTTCTCCAGGATGCTGCCGCCTTGGCGAGTACGGTAATTGTATTCATAACGCTTTGACAGATCTAGGCTACAGTGCAAAGTACATTGAACTTACACTTTATGACGGTATTAAAGGAATGTATGATTTTTTAAAGAGAATAAGCGGTAAAAATGATCCTGTCCTATTTGCCCGTGCAATAAATATTGCGATAAGAAAGGTTTTTGTTCTTGATGATTTGGAAACTTCACTGTCATATTATAGAGCGCGAGAAATACATACCGGCGATGCTGAAAAAAATTATAATAAAGCTTTACAGTATATAAAGGATGCAGATACTACAAGAAAGCTTAATATTGCTAAGAAAAAGGCTTTCGCCGAAATGAAGAAAACTGAAATTGATTTGAATAAAGAAGTTTTGAATGTTGATTTAACAGGTGAAATTTATCTGGTATGTGATGAATTTTCAAACCAAAATATTACAAGAGAACTTGGAAAAATGGGAGTTCAGACGCGAAGAAGCCTTACGATAAGCAGTTTTTTAAAAGATGCAATAATTCCTAAAATTTTTAGAAAAGGCGAAACACATCTTCAGAGAGCTTATAGAATGGCAAAACCGTATCTGATGCGTGATATAGGCGGTGATTCTCTTGAATGTGTATCGGATGTTGCCTATGCTGACGAAATGGGTATTGACGGTATTATTCATATAAGTCCATTTACATGTATGCCTGAAATTATGTCACAAAATATTTTTCCTGCTATGCGTGAAAACTGTGATATTCCTATTTTGCCTCTAATTATGGATGAACAAACCGGAAAGGCCGGTTATTTAACCAGACTTGAGGCTTTTGTTGATCTTATGAGAAGAAGAAAGCGAAAATTATTAAAATCTTCAGCAGGTGAAAAACCGGTAGAAATTATTAAGTAGAAATGCGGTTAAAAATAATAAATTTTGAGGTCAGAATATATTATGCGTGAATTATTTAAAAATGCATTTAAGATTACAAACTATAATATAATATTAACGATTCCGTTGATAATTTTTATAAAAATTTTGGATTTATATTCATTGTATTCAAAATACAATGTTGATTCAATGCCTAAATTTATAATAGCATCAATTACAGTACTTTTTATGTTTGCCATATTTTGTGCTGGGTGGTTTTATATGGTTGAAGGCGCTGTTAATATATCAAAGAAGGTATTTGTACTTGATGAGGATAGAGCAAAGGCAACTTTAAATTTATTCAGACTGCTTCCTGAAGGCGTTGGCAAATTCTTTTTGTCTTTTGTAGGCGTTTATATTATATTTTTTCTAATCCAGCTTATCGCAACTCCTCTGGTTTATTTTATAGGAGTTAATATTATCGGTGGTTTGGAACCTGAGGCAATGCAGCACCTTCAGGAAATGACAATTGATAATTCATTGGCTTCAAATCAGGGAATGGCTGCGTTTATCGACAGTTTAAGCATTGAACAAATTATATTTTTCGGGAAGTGGAGTATTTTATTTATGTCTGTTACTTCAGTTATAATGTATCTTTTGATGCTTTGGATTCCTGAAATAATCTATTATACGCCTAATCCGTTAAAAGCTTTATGGCGTTCCCTGGTTAAGTTGTTTAAAGATTTTTTTACTTCGGTAAGGTTGTATATGGCGTTATGGTTAATGGGTTTTGCTCTGCTTTTTATTAATACGTTTGCATATATGAATCCTTTTGCCTATGTTGTAATGAATATTATTCTGTTTTATTTTTCCGTATATTTTGTTATTCTCATATTTTTATATTATGACACCAAATATCCGGTTTTGAAAGATATCAGCGATGCAGATAAAAAATAGAGTTATTGCTGTTGTCGGTGCTACTGCAAGCGGAAAAACGGCATATGCTGTTGAACTTGCAAAACAAATAAATGGTGAAATAATTTCTGCGGATTCAAGACTTGTTTATAAAGGAATGAATATCGGAACGGCCAAGCCGACATTTGATGAAATGCAGAGAATTCCGCATTATATGGTAGATATTGTCGAACCTGATATTAATTACTCTGCAGGACTTTATGCAAAAGAGGCAAAAAAGCATGTTAATGATATTTTATCAAGGGGAAAAATTCCTATTGTTGCAGGCGGTACAGGTCTGTATTTTAGAATTTTATTAGAAAATTATGATTTACCTGATGTTGAGCCTGATTATAAGCTGAGAGAAGAATTGGCAGAGCTGTCTTTTGATGAGCTTTATGAGGTGTTGGTAAAGTTAGATAAAAATGCGGTAACTAAGATTGAAAGAAACGATAAAAAAAAGATAATACGTTATATCGAAATTGTTAAACTTACAGGGTTGCCGATTTCAAAAGCATGCGGGAAAAACGATAATAAAGAGTTTGATATTGAATGGATCGGATTAAATTTCCCGAGAGAAGAACTTTATGAGAGAATAAACAAACGTGTTGATTTGATGATAGAGCAGGGGCTTGTAGAAGAAACCAAATATCTTCTTAAAAAATACGGCAGAATACCGAATATTGTTGATACAATAGGCTACAAAGAAATTATATCTTACCTTGACGGGGAATTGACTCTTGATGAAGCAAAAGATAAATTGAAGCAGAATACCAGAAATTATGCTAAACGGCAGCTTACCTGGTTTCGCAAGAATGAAAATATAAACTGGAACTGTTATCCTGAAAAGAAGAAAAAATAGTTTACTTGTGTTATAATTACACGATAAATAAGGGGTGTATAATATGAAGAAATTTTTGAAATATACAGGAATAACAATCGGAGTTATTTTAATCGCGTTATATGCATTATTTTTGATTGCTCCTGTGTTTTTGAACGGAATTGCAAATTCTTACAGCGAAACAATTTCAAAAGTCGTTGAAGATGCTTCTGGATTAAAATTAAAACTCGGTACAATAAAAATATTAACCACACCAAAATTGACAGCAGGAGGCATTGTTGAGCATATAGAACTTGCTCTGCCGACAGGCGAAGCCTTCTTCACAGCAGATAATGTTCAAGCAAAGCTCTCGCTTTTTCCGATTTTTGCAAAAAGAATTGAAATTGACATGGCTGGTGCTGATAATATCAATGTTAATTTGAAAATAAAAAAAGACGGTAAATTTTTATTAGAAGATTATCTTGTAAAGTCTGACGAAACTCTAAATGATACAGAAATTAAAAATACAATGACTTCTTTGCCTTTCGGGTTCAAATTGTCTAATCACCTTCCGAATATAATTGTAAATAACTATAATATTTCTTTTATTGATATTCCGACGGATAAAGCATATTCAATATACGGTAATAATATTTCAATAAGCGATTTTATTCTTAATAAAAAAATTAAAATTGCAGCGGACGGAAAAGTAATGCTTCAAGACAAGGTGCAGTTTAATTATGATGTGAAGGTTTTGAACAGAGTTATGCCTGATATTGATCTTAATGACCTTGTTTTTGCGCCTCAAACCGAATCAGAAGAAAAAACTACTTCTCAAACAATAAATATTATTGAAATTTTTAAGGCAATCCATAATAATCAGCTGACTGCTGATTTGACAGCGGACATAAAAACAAAAGGTACTTTTGAGGATATTCATTTTGACGGGACTGCTAATGTCTCAAATGTAACTATTGCGGTTGACGGTAAGAAAATACCTTCAAGCAGTGCTGATTTTGAATTTAAAGGCAATAATACAAATATGTATGCAAAGTTATATACTGCCGATAAAGAGTTGACAGAGCTTATAGGAAATTTTAAAACTGGAAAACATCCAAAAATCGACTTGAATTGCAAATCTAATGCTCAGTTTAAGAGTATTATAGATATTATTGACAGTGTTGCAAAATCTTTTGGCTGTAACGAACTGGATACACTGACAGCAACTGGAGGAATTGATGCTGATTTTAGTGTAAAATCGGATCTTAAAAAAATTGAATCATCAGGATATTTAAA
The DNA here is from genome assembly GCA_944326015.1 of Candidatus Gastranaerophilales bacterium. Lineage (GTDB taxonomy): Bacteria > Cyanobacteriota > Vampirovibrionia > Gastranaerophilales > Gastranaerophilaceae > Stercorousia. Next base: position 85 of record CALVCJ010000045.1, on the reverse strand, counting down.
AATCCCTGCAGCTTCGCTTGCCTATAAGCTTTATAATATTGCTGTAAATAATATTAAGGCGGATATTGATTTTTCAAACAGTATG
>CALVCJ010000044.1 GCA_944326015.1 Candidatus Gastranaerophilales bacterium | reverse complement strand
CAATATGAAATTGAACCTGAAAGAAAAGTAGCAACGTTAAATTTTTTGTCATTATTTACAAATATCTTTACTGTTAACTACGATTTACTTCTTTATTGGTTAGTAATATTTAATATAAAAGATAATAATAATTTTTGGGGAGATATGAATGATGGTTTTAGCTGGAATAGCCCCAAAGACTGTATATGGAAACCGTATAACTTAAGGGTTATACCTAATGTTTTCTATTTACATGGCGGACTACACTTATTTCATAATGAAAGAGATACATTTAAAATAAAGTATGATAATGAAAATAAGATAAGTTTACTTGACCAAATAAAAGCCTATATTAATAATGATATATCACCATTAGTCATCACAGAAGGTGATAGCAAGGATAAAAAATTTTGGATTGCCCAAAATAATTACCTGCAATATTGCTACAACAAACTTTCAGAAATAAGCGGCGTTTTATTTATTCATGGTCATTCCTTAAATGAGACAGACCAACATATTTTTGATGTAATAAATGACAATCTAAATATACATGAAATCTATATAAGCATTCACCACAAAAGTGGTGAAACTATTGACAAAAAAAGTAAATTAGCTGAAAAAAGATTTTGTCGGGACAAAAAACTGCATTATTATGATGCTGATAGTACATACATATGGAGGAAATAAAAAGCCAAATACAGGGTTGTACACAAAATATACACAAAGCCCCTGTTTTTTTATTATTTTTTGCAAAATAAAAGAGGGCTCAAACCCTCTGTATATTTAAAATTTGCGCTTGGCGCGATTCTCTTGCTCGGCGGCGTTAAACGGGCCTACGGTTGCCTACTTCAATACTTCTAGTATTTCGTAGTCAAACCTTCGCCCTCTGCCGCCTCGCGCTCGAACGTCAGATGATGCTTTCGCATCAGACATTTTTATCTTGGCTAAACAGCAAAATAAAAGAGGTCTATTTAGACCTCTTTTATTTTGCGCTTGGCGCGATTCGAACGCGCGACCTATCCCTTAAAAGGGGAGTGCTCTACCTGCTGAGCTACAAGCGCATATTAAACTAACACTATTCAATTTTCGCCAGTGAGTTTATATTAGCAAGAACAATTTTTAATGTCAACTGCTTTTCAAAAAAAATTACGATTTTAAAAATCGTAATTTTTTTTCACTTAATTTTATTATTTTAAATGTATATACTTTTTTGCGCAGTCAAACATGGAGTTCACTAATGCAGCATTCGAATAAATATTCATTCCGTTTGATTCCAAAACCTGTTTAATACGCTTTTCCCACATAGAATATATATCGTCCTTACTTAAATCAAGTACCTGAGCAATCATTGTTAATTCTTTAAAGTCAATCGGAATAGGGAGTGTTCCACGGAGCATATCTACTATATCTAAACGCTTTTTTCGCGGAAAGGCTTTTAAAAAATTGATAACTGACATACCTTTTTCTTTCATAACATCTTTGAAAAACTCTACAGAATCATCTAACAAAACCGGCTCCTGCGGAATTTTATATTCCTCAAATTCCTCAGGCTCAATTCCCATCACGGTTGCTATACGCTCCAAAGTTGTACCGCGGGTTGAAAAAGGAATAGAAGCATCTATTAGATTATACACATATGAAAGTGTGACCCCAATCATTTCCGCGAAATCTTTTTTATGCAATGAATTTTTTTCTAAAAATTTTGCTACTTTTTCAGAACTTTTTTCCTGAATTATAGGTTTATTTTTCATAATCATATCCTCATCATTTAGCATCCTCAAAATAAATGTTTTTTATCAATTTGTTAAGCGAAAGCATGGTAAATCATAACGGTAATATTTATTTACGTTAAAATAATAAATAAAAAGGATGATAAAAAATGAAATTAATAGCAGCACTCGGAAATATCGGAGATAAATATTGTTTTACAAGACATAATGCTGGATTTATGATTCTTGATAAATGGGCATTTGACAACAATTACACATTTAAAGAAGATAAAAAACTTAAATGCTTTATTTTAAAAAAAAATGAGAGTATCTTTATTAAACCTACAACCTTTATGAATTTATCAGGTGAAGCAATACGTGCTGTTATGGACTATTATAAAATTGAACTTAAAGATATTTTAATTGTATATGACGATATAGCGCTAGATCTGGGACGTATAAGATTTAGAGCAAATGGGTCCGACGGAGGGCACAACGGGATTAAATCAATTATTAAACATTTAGGAAGTACTAATTTCGATAGACTGAAAATAGGTATAGGTCCAAAGCCAAATGTTCCCTCTGAAGTGTATGTTCTGCAAAATTTTCCAAAAGACCAACTTGATGAACTGAAAAATGTAATTATCAAAGCCAGTAAAGCTATCGAATTCTACCTGCAAAATGGAATTGAGAAAACACAGAATAAATATAATAATTAAACCCCTATTTATCTTGAGCTGATTACATTTATTAACATGTAATAGATTTTTAAAAATATTTTAAATACAATATGATTGTGAAAGGATAAATATGGAATTAATTTTAGACATTTTATATATCTATGTTGCAGTTTACACGATTTATTTTACTGCTCTTGCTTTAAGAAATCTTAATGACAGGCCGTTTAAAATTGAAAAAAGGTATTCAAAATATGAACAAAAGGATAACCTAGCCATTGTAATTTATGCAAGAAATAACAAAATCACACTTGAAGATTTAATAAAAGAATTAAAAATGCAGGATTATCCGATAAACAACTTTAGAGTATTTGTTATACTGGATAACTGTTCTGACGGGTCCGAACAGCTTTTTATAAACGAAGCTTTTATTAATTTAATAAACATTAAAGATGTCGGCACAGTAGGAAAAGATCAGGCTGTGTCAATGCTTATTGAAAGACTATCAAAAGACAATACAATTGATGCTTACATATTTATGGATGCTGACAGAAGTATTGCCGGAAACTTTTTAACTACAGTAAACTCTGCACTTATAAACCACAGTGTATTGAGCGGTGAAACACTTATTTTAACAGATAATCTCGGTCCGGTTGATAAAATCAAGGCAGCTTACCAGAAATATCATATGAATTTTATGAGAAAAGCACGCTCTCTGTTTGGACTTGCGTCAATCGCAGATTCCGGAGTTTTTATCATAAAAAAGAATATTATTGATAAAATCGGATCTGTGGATTTTAAAGATATTAACTCCGAGCTTAAATACAGCATGCTTTTATCAAAAATTAAATGTCCCTGTACTTATAATCCAAATATACAAACATATGTTGATACTGCAAATTACGAATTCAGAAAGCCAAGACTCTCTGCAAGACTAAATTTATTTAAAGACTGCTTATCACAAATCAGGTCAGCAAACTTTATATTTGCAGAACACACTTTCTCGCTCCTAAATCCAAATATATGGATGATATTACTTATTTATGCGGTAATTTTAAAACATTCATACAGATACTACTTCTTTGTTGATTTTAAAATTGTACTTTTCACATTCCTGATTTTAACAGCTTCTTTCGGTATAAGCCTGATTAATTCAAAACTTAGATTTAAAGAAATTGTACTACTTTGCCTGTACCCAATATATTCACTCTGTCATATTATCAAAAATCTACCGCCGATAAGATTAGTGCGAAACAAAATATCAAACAGGGAAGAATTGCCGGAAGGTACCGAAAAGCTCGCTATTGACATCTTTGCGGTAAATACATCAGGCAGAGAACTGCCCTGCAAAATAGAATTTATTTCAGAAACCGGACTGGCAAAAATTAAATTTATGTACAAAAACAAAAAATTTGTAACAGGCAGACATTTAAGAATGATCGATGCACTGCAGGAAATAAGAAGCAGATTATATGATTATGGTTTTGTGCTGAAAATATGTAGCTGCTGTAAATATTTTACATCAAATGTTGATGGTTCCACAAATATGGTCAAAGGTTTTTGCCGCAGCGATTATCCATCGCCATCTATAAAAGGGAAAAAACCTACATTAATCTGGAATTCCTGTACTGACTTTGAACCCGCAAAAGTTACAAACTTGCTTGAAGAAATGGCTGACGAACAAGAGAGTACGGTATAATTTCGTTCAACATATAAAACGACCCGCATACTATCTTTAAATAATCGCCAGGAAGTTCTTTTAATGAAACAAACGGTTTAGCTGGATATTTACAGGCAGACTGCAATTCATTAATTGAACATGAATTCTTGTTGTTAAAATGATAAAAATAAATTATGTCTTCTTTTGAAAAGAGTATTTCCATCATCTTTTTATAATCCTTATTTTTTAAACATCCGAACACAAAACATCGCTTTTTATCAGGAAAATAAAAATCCAGACTTTCCCGTAATGCAGAAATTCCATTAGGGTTATGAGACACATCTATTATTAAATCTTCACTACACATATGAAAACGACAAGGATGATAAACTTCTGTTAAACTTTTTTGAATCAAGTCTTGAGGTATTTGCGGAAACAAAAATCTTACAGCGGCAAGTGCAAGAGAAAGATTTTCCTGCTGGCAAAGCCCCTTCAATGAAAGATTTAATGTATCTTCAAAAGGAGCTGTTAGCAAAAAAAGAGAATTACATTCGTCAGCTTTATCTTTTATTTCTTCATACCCTTCACAGGTAAAAACAGGACAGTCCGGTTTGATTATTCCAGCCTTTTCAAAAGCTATTTGTGATTTTGTGTTTCCTAGTCTTTCCGTGTGGTCAAGATCAATGTGCGTAATAATTGAACATAGATTAGTTTTTATCACATTTGTTGCATCAAACCTTCCACCTAAACCAGTTTCCATAACAACAACATCTACGCTGTTATCTGCGAAATACTTGAACATGACAGCAGTTAATATTTCAAACTCAGTCAGATTGATATTTTTTTTATCAGCAATCTCACATACATCAAATAAATAACCGGTAAAGGTATCTTCAGGGATTTCACTATTATTTATCTTAATTCTTTCCGTATAATCAAATATATGCGGACTTGTATAAAGCCCTGTTTTCATTCCGTAATTAACAAGAATTGAATTTATAATTGCACACACAGATCCTTTTCCATTTGTACCGGCAACATGTATACATTTTAAACTATCCTGCGGATTTCCGAGAAGTTTGAGAACTTTCGAAATCCTCTCAAGTCCAAGATTTATATAAAATTTACCCTTTGAAGTTAATAGATTTATCGCATCTTCATATGTTTTATACATAATTTTAAAGTAAATCAAACCAACAATTTATTCAAGGGATTTATAATATTCATATAAACAGATGTATACTTTTTCAATAAAATCATTATCATATAAATATATGAAAAAACTTTTTGTAACATTGTTTTCATTAATCTTCAGCATTTCTACAGCAGTTTATGCAGATGATGAAGGTTTATGGGACAATTTCGGCGACACTAACATCTATGGACAAAAACCGGTAAGTGATCAGGAATTTGAAAAAGCTATAGAAAGCAAAAAAGGAAAGAAAAAAAGAGACAAAAATACTCCCAAAGGTCAAAGTTTTTCACAGAGCAACGAAACAGAATCGATATCCATTATCGCGAAAGAACCTCAGATTCTTTTAATTCCGCTTGATTTAATTGTCGCAGACAAAATAATCCCTACAGGTCATTATCAAGTTGAAGGCACAAAAGAAAATGGTAATGTGTTTATAAAACTATATCAGTCTTATAATCTAATAGCAAAAATTCCTGCCACAGAAACAGACAACGATTTTAATGAACAATCAATAAATTTTGTTAAACTCCAGCCACATGGCACTAATCATGTTCAAATAATTTATGGTGGACTTGATTTTAATGCATACACTATAATTGACATCAGATAATAAGATTTGATAAAATAATAACAAAATGGGAGTTATAATATGAAAAGAGCAATAGTAATGGTTATTGATTCAATGGGTACCGGAGCAATGCCCGATTGCAAAGAATTCAATGATACACCAGAATGCAATACACTGAAACATGTTTGTGAATTTAACAATGGTTTGAACGTTCCTAATATGGAAAAAATGGGACTTGGAAATATACAAGATTATAAAGGAATAAAACCCGTTAATAATCCATGCGCTGATTTCGGTATAATGGAAGAAAAATCAAAAGGCAAAGACACAACCACAGGACACTGGGAAATGTCCGGCATAATTTCAGAAAAACCCTTTGCAACTTTTCCTGACGGATTCGCAGATGAATTAATTAATAAATTTATAAAAGAAACAGGCTGCGGAGGCATTTTAGCAAACAGACCAGCAAGTGGTACTGCTATTATTGCAGAGATGAATGAAGAACATCATAAAACAAAATTCCCGATAATTTATACCAGCGCCGACAGCGTTTTTCAAATAGCTGTCGATATAGATTTGATCCCACTCGAAACCTTATACAATTGGTGCAAAATTGCAAGAAAAATTCTTGATGAAGACAGGTGGAATGTATCAAGGGTTATTGCAAGGCCATTCAGGATAAGTGACGGAAAACCTGTCAGAATATCAAAAGACAGGAGAGATTATTCTATGGTGCCTTCTTACAATCTATTGAATGAAATTAAAGATGCAGGCGGAAAAGTTATAGCAATTGGAAAAATTGAAGATATCTTTTCAAAATCAGGAATTACGCATGCAATTCACACAGGTTCAAACAAGGAAGGGCTTGAATTGACGCTGAAAGCCGTAAAAAATGAGCTTGATTTAAAAAAAATTGCATATCCAGGCATTTATATAACAAAAAATATTGAATTTATATTTACAAATCTCGTTGATACGGACATGCTTTACGGACACAGAAACGACCCGAAAGGTTATGGAAAAGCTATTGAAGAAATTGATACATATATTGACGATATTTTAGAATTCATGACAGATAATGATTTACTTATTATAACGGCAGATCACGGGTGTGACCCGACAGTTGATGGGACTGACCATACCAGAGAATATGTACCAATTCTTGTCTATCACAACAAGATTAAAGGAAGAAATCTAGGACTAATACAAGGTTTTGACTTTGTTGCTAAAACTGTCAAGAACTGGATTAATTTATAAAAAATAGGACTTATATATAAAATTCTTACAAAGTTTAATTGAATTTTTAAATCTTTTATATTATAATTTTAATGTGAAAAATTTTTCACATTGTATAAAAATTATAAGGAGAAATTAGAAATGACAGTAAAAGTAAACGATTCTTGTATCGGATGCGGTGCCTGCGAATCAATTTGTGATGCAGTATTTTCCATAGATGGTGTTGCTCAGGTTAATGAATCTGCAGTTGCAGACAATATGGATTGCGTAAAAGAAGCTGCAGATGCTTGTCCTGTTTCAGCAATTGAAGTTGAATAAAAATAAATAACAATAAAAAATCCTTCCTTTAAAAGGAAGGATTTTTTATTGTCTGTATTCACATACAAAAACAAATTTTTGTTCTTTTAAATCTTCATCGTTGGAAGGGTTGATCGGGACAACATTTCCTTCCTCATCCAAACTACCTTCAATAGTGCAAATATATTTATCAGATACCGGAGAATTTTCACCGCTATTTAAATTACTTTCCAAAACATTTTGTCTTTCTTCAAGACTGCTTATTCTATAAGCAAATTGGTCTTCAATATTCTTAAACTTCGCCATTAAATCAACGTAATTATTATCCGGATTGCCTTTGACCGGTGATGAAGCTCCTTCATAATACAAATCTCTGTCTTTCACAGATATATTAGGATCAAAAGCTCTGTTATTGTCATATTTTTCACGGTTTGAAGAAATCTTACCTCCAGATTTGTCTGCAAGCATGGGCGCACTTATAATCATTATTATTCCTAGTATTATAACTAGAATAATTGCATAACCAGTCGTTGACATTGCATATTTTCTATTCATTTTACCCGCCTTTTAGTGTAATACTAATTAACCACATCCTCAAAAAGCCTCTTTTAAAACTTTTTCCAAAGCATCAAGAGCATCTGAAGGGAGTTTATCAATACCGGCTTTTTCGGTTTCACGCGACTTTACAAACTCTACTCTACTCTTTATACCGGCAATGAATTTTTCATGGTAATTTTTATCAGAAAAAGCAGTATTAAAACCATCTAAATCCATAATTTCAATATCAGAAAAATTTTCCCATTTGTGGAAAACTGCATTACCTTCAATAATTGCTTCTAAAATAGCTAAAGTATGTGAAGACTGAACTTTGATATCCATAAAATACCCTGTATTTAAAATATAACACTCAACACCATCATCAATTAACTGCTTAAACCTTGTATAATCAACTTCAAGTGGATATACTCTGAAAGGGTTTGCGTATGGCTCAATAACAAGAGCATCAGGATCAGCCCCTTGTATAAGTCTTTCAGCAGATGTTCTTTTTGTCGCAAGAGTAGCTCCCATAACTGCTCCTAAAGAAGCTTCCGACAACCTTAGCACAGGTGGAATTGAAGGATCTTTCATAAGCCAGAATATTGCATTTAAAGGCTCATCTATTCTATCTACTCTGTCAGATGACCACAGTCTTGATTTAACAGCTCTTCCGTTACCATTTCTTATATCACCTGTTACAGAAATAATTTTGCCGTCAGATAGGGAAATAGCACCAGCATTTTGCTGGGTTAAAATATATTTATTATCATCGCATCCTGAAGGATAATCAGCTGTTTTGTCAAAATATGCAGGTTCAAGCGCAATAGAATATTTATCATTAACATTAATTACAAAAGCATCATCATGAAGGACAGTTATATCATATTTATTATTGTGCTTTGCGTGTGTAATCGTTGATTTCCCGGAACCAGACAGACCAAAAACAGCAGCAGTAAAATGTTTACCATTTGCGAGATTATAACGTTTCATTCCACCATGACAAGACGCATAACCATTTCTTGACGCGCAGCCCCACGCAAGAGTTAAAGTACCTTTCTTATGCTCTCCGAAATACCTCATTCCAAGAATAGCTGCACAGTTATGTTCAGGATCAAAAAATGTTAAACCATACGGAAAATCAGGATGTTTCCAATCCGGATCAGAAAATACAAAAATATCACTTTCATCCAACTGTTTTGAATTTTCATACATCTGTGCATAAATATCATTAATATATTGAAAATTAAGCATCCAGCTGTATAAAATATTTTCAAACCCTTCTGGAATCAAAAGGTGTGCTTTTATCATAAAATCTTTATCAAGCCCAATTATTGCTGATGCCTTGTACATCAGCTGATTTCTTGTATTATAAACAGCTTCTCTAATAACAGGCAGCAGATATTTCAAATCGCAGTTTGGTTCTCCGGAAATTTTCCTGGCAGCCGCGCATCTACCAACAACAGCACCATCATTGAACAGAAGTTGATTTGCGCCATTAGGCAAATCAAGCTTTTCAGGCATATAAACGGGCATTGCAGTCAATTCTATAGTACCAGGACTTTCTTTTGCAAGTTTATACGCCTCAGATAATGTCTTAACTTCATTTGTATTATTTCCGAAAAAAGGACTTGTAATAACAGCACGTGCAGCTGACATCTTATCTTTTAAGTCTTCTAAATTTGTAAAAAATTCTTTTGTTGACATCAAATAACTCCGATTTTAAACAAGAGTACCATAAAATTCAAAAATATACAATCCCGCCCGGAACTTTCAATGAAGTTAACACGAAACAATACCTTAATAGTCACACTTCCCTGAATTAGTATATAAGTACCTATAACTGTTGACCTAAGATTAAATATATGATAAAATAAGAATTATTAATTTTAAATGGAGATTATTAAATACATGGTTTTATGGGAAATATTTGCAATCGCGGGATTAATATTTATTATTCTGGAAATGCTTGTACCGTCAATGTTCTTTCTCAACCTTGCAATTGCAGGCTTTGTCACAGCAATAGCTGCAATCTGGGTTACTAACTGGATTATAGACATTTTGATATTTGTAATACTCTCTATAATATCAATTATCTTTATCAGACCGCTGCTTATGAAAAATAAAAATGAAAAAGACCAACAGACAGGAATGGAAGGTAAATATATAGGGAAAATAGTTAAAGTTATTGAACCAGTAAGTAGATTTTCCGGAGCAATCACAATTTACGATGAACGCTGGGAAGCCAGATGTAAAGACGATGAAACTATCCCTGCTGGTACAGAAGTTAAAATTATAAAATATGACAGTTTAATTCTTACAGTTGAAAAAATATAGGAGACAAAATTATGAGTATAGTTTTATTAATACTTTTAGTTGCTTTATTAATCTATGTCTTTAAAGGCATAATCATAGTCCAGCAGCAAGAAGAAGTTATTATAGAAAGAATGGGGCGTTATGAAAAAACACTTTCAGCAGGTCCTAATTTTATATTCCCGATTCTTGAAGCACCAAGAGGAATTCTTGAAAAAGTTTCACAAAAAAGCATTGACGGAAGAAGCTACTATTATTTAAAACCGGTCAATAGAATTGATTTACGCGAACAAATGTATGATTTTCCTCGTCAAAATGTTATTACAAAAGATAACGTTTCAATTACAATAAATGCTTTAATCTACTTTCAAATAGTAGATGCAAAAAGTGCTGTTTATGAGATTAAAAATTTGCCAGAAGCAATTGAAAAACTTACACAAACTACACTAAGAAACCTCGTAGGTCAGATGGATTTGCAGGAAACACTGACTTCTCGGGGGAAAATCAACGATGAACTAAGAACAACTCTTGATGAAGCAACAAATAAATGGGGTGTAAAAGTTAATCGTGTTGAAATTCAAGATATCTTCCCGCCTGCAGATATTCAGGCTTCAATGGATAAGCTTATGAAAGCAGATAGAGAAAAGAAAGCTACAATTACAGAAGCAGAAGGGCTTAAAGAAGCTGCGATAAAAAAAGCAGAAGGTGAAAAAGAGGCAGCAATACGTTCTGCTGAAGGAGAAAAACAGGCTGAAATTTTAAGAGCCGAAGGTATTGCCCAGGCAAGAGTGATTGAAGCTGAAGCCGAAAAAGAAGCTATTGGAAGAATTATCAATGCACTTGCAGATAAAGGACAACCTGATAAATACTTAATTGCGATGAAGTACCTTGAAACATTATCATCTATTACAAAAGGAGAAAATAACAAAGTTGTTTATATGCCTTATGAAGCAACAGGAATACTGTCATCTGTTGACGGCATAAAACAAATGTTTGATAAAAAATAAATATTTTAGGCAGAGTGTAACAGCTCTGCCTTTTTTCAGGGTTAGGGAAGCAAATGAAAAAAATCTGCATATTAATACCGGCATATAATCCGGATGAAAGACTTGTTAAATTAGTTAATGAGTTAAAAGAAAAACTTCCTAAAACCCCTGTTGTAATAGTTGATGATGGAAGTTTATCCGAAAATATATTCAATATATTGCTCCAAAATTGCCCCTCACCCGATAGACCTAGACTTATTAAACATTCTTTTAACCTTGGCAAGGGAGAAGCCTTAAAAAGCGGATTTAAATATATTTTGAAACATTATCACTCTTGTAAAGGAATTGTTACTGCAGACTGTGATTTACAGCATTCTGTAAATGATATCATAAAGATCGGAACTTATCTTGACTCTCATCCTGATAAAATTTATCTCGGAAGTAGAAATTTTAACAAAACAAATATTCCGATAAAAAGCGTCATAGGTAACAAATTTACATCATTCCTTTTCAAGTTAATCTATCACATTAATTTAAATGATACGCAAACTGGCCTGCGTGGAATTCCGCTAAACAGCACAGGATTATTTCTTGATATAAAAACTTCGGATTTTTCTTTTGAAACGCTTATGCTTATTATAGCTAAAAAGCATAACATTCCAATATCAGAAATTCCAATAAACACAATATATATAGAAAACAATAAAAACAGCAATTTTAAACCTGTGTCAGACTCATTCAAAATATGCAAAACAATATTAGGGATAGTAAAATGAAATTAAAATCTCCTGAATTCAGATTTGTAATAATTGCATTTTTGTTTGGAATAATAATAATGTTTATTACTCCGCAATTTCAGGTTTCGGATGAGCCTGCTCATTTTGAACGGGCAAAAGAAGTTTCAAAAGGCATTATATACAATAATCTTCCTCAAAATCGCAAAGACAATTATCAATACCATGGAGCAAGTGGATATTCACCCGTGATGTATCTAAGTTCGGCTTTAGGCTACAAGTTTGGCTGTATAACAAATAATTATCAAATTTCATTTTACTCGGGTAGATTTTTCAACCTTTTGGTTTGGATTTTTTTAATTTTTCTTGCAATAAAAATAACACCCGTATTTAAATGGCAATTCTTTTTCGTTGCTCTTCTGCCAATATCAATTTTTCAAGGAATGTCATATTCAGCAGATTCTTTTAATAATGCCTTCACTTTTTTGTTTTTTGCATATGTTTTCAAACTTATTTTTGAAAACAAAGACATAACATTAAAAAAAGATTTGCCGCTTATTGCAGGACTATCTTTGACGGGAGCAATGTGTAAATGCGCAATTTATCCTTTATTTTTACTGTTGTCTGCCAATATAAAAAAACAAAAAAAATATATTGTATTATTAATTATAATATTTTCCATTTTATTATCATACCTTTGGTCTTCAAATAATTACATAAATATACTATATGAAGCAGACTATAAATATAATAAATACATTTTAACCCATAATCCTCTATTTTTCGTTCACAAATTTTTCTTAAGCTTTATCTATTATTGGCCAGAATGGTCAAAACAAATTATAGGTAAATTAGGAGCAATGTTGATAAAATTTAACGATATTTTTTATCCTATTACCTTTCTGCTATTATTTCTTTCATTTTTTTATATCCCTGAAAAATATAAAATTAAATTTTCTCATCGAATTTTTAGTATATTTATATTTATAGGATATATATTTTTTAGCTGCCTTTTACTATTTTTAAGCTGGACGCCAGCAGATAGTTATTACATACAAGGCATACAGGGGAGATATTTTCTGGCTGTGATGCCGCTTGTTTTCATAGTATTTGCACCGAATTTAGCAAATATAAAACCTGAAGCTGAAGAAATTTTTAAAATAGTATTAATTTTATATATTTTATTTATGCTTTCTTATACAGTAGTTGTGATAACAAACTATTACTACCACACGTAAATACTGTTTACATATTTTAATGTCAGATAATATATTGAAAAAACTGCATAAATTTATTCAAATTTTAAAAGATATGATTTTTCTTTGTGATAAAATAGGTTTAAGAAAAGAGGCAGGATATGAGTAATTTAAAAATTTATCTTGATAAAGATATTAATCATGATTTGATTAAAACAAAAAAAATAGCAGTAATAGGTTTTGGTTCTCAGGGTTACGGGCAGTCAATGAACTTGAAAGACAGCGGATGCGATGTTGTTTTAGGTTTGCGTTTAGGCGGAAAATCCGATGTCAAAGCAAAAGATTACGGCTTCAAAACAATGGCGATAGAAGATGCAGTAAAATCGGCCGATATAGTTCAAATTCTTATTCCTGATGAAATTCAGGCTGAAGTCTATGAAAAACAGATTAAACCATATATGAGAAAAGGACAGTATTTAATGTTTTCTCACGGATTTAATATTCATTATAAAAAAATTGTTGCACCTGACGATGTAAATGTAATTATGGTAGCCCCCAAAGGCCCGGGGCACACTGTCAGAAGCGAATATCAAATAGGCAGAGGGGTTCCGTCTTTAATTGCAATTTATCAAGATCCATCAGGGGATTCAAAAGATATTGCGCTGTCTTACGCATCTGCTATCGGTGCCGGCCGCGCAGGTATTCTGGAAACAACTTTCAAAGAAGAAACTGAAACCGATTTGTTCGGCGAACAGGCAGTAATCTGCGGCGGTGTTTCGGCTCTTATTAAAGCAGGTTTTGAAACTCTTGTTGATGCCGGATATTCACCTTATATGGCATACTTTGAGGTTCTTCACGAAATGAAACTTCTGGTTGATTTAATAAATCAGGGAGGACTTGCAGATATGCGCTATTCTATTTCAAATACCGCGGAATACGGCGATATGACCCGCGGGCCAAAAGTTATCGGAGAAGAATCACACAAGGCTATGAAGGAATTGTTGAAAGACATTCAAAGCGGAGCTTTTGCAGATGAATTTTTAAATGAAATGCAGACAGGATGCAAAAAATTTAATGAATTAAGAAAAGAAAATGCTGACCACTTAATAGAAAAAGTCGGCGCTGAAATCCGCTCCTCATTTATCTGGGGAAACGATAACAAGATTATAGACAGAAACAAGAATTAATGGAAGCACAGAAGGCAAGAGGGCAAGAAGGCAGGCCATAAATAAAAATAAACTTTTTATGATACCAAAAAGTTTTCCACTCTTCAACTTACAAACGGAGTAAAAAATGTTTAATACAGATACAGATTATGAAATAGTAGTATTTTCAATAGGCGATACAAAAGCAGGGACCAAAATGGGCAAACTTCAGTTGAAAAATCTTGAAGACGGCTCAATTTTAAACTGTATTTTATGGGAAGAAACACTGAACCGATTTGACAGCAAAGTTTTCAGAACAGGGAATATAGTGAGAATTGTCTCGGCTTCATTCAACGAAAGATATAACAACTGTCTTGTTTCAGCTCTTTCTGTTGTGAAAGAAGCAAAAATGGGACTAGATGAACAGGAAAGAGAAAAAGTTTACTCAGAACTGGTTTCATATTTTTATAAAATTCAAAATGAAAAATTAAATCAATTCTTAGTAAGATTTTTCACCGAGCACAAAGACAAAATTAAAGTTATGCCTGCTGCAAAGCTTATGCATCACAACTATATCGGCGGGCTTATGATTCATATTCTGGAATGTCTTAAATATGCCGAAATTAATATGGATTTATCCGAATATACCTTTAATCGCGATAATATACTTGCGGCCTGCATTTTACATGATATAGGAAAAATCTTTGAATACACCGTTGATTTAGAAACAGGCCTGATAGATTATGATGAAAACTTTAGAAAAGAATGGCTCACACATTCTCAGTACGGTTTTTCTTTGTGTATGATGAACGATTTTAAAGAGATTGCCAAAATGATTGCCGCACACCATGGCAGAAGCGACTGGGGTGCAATTATTGACCTTGACGGGAAAGATCTGGAACCGGAATTGTATTTTATTCATCTGGTTGACAATCTTTCGGCTAAATTCGGGAAAATTAATGTGCACATATTAGAAAAAAAAGGGGTATAAAACTTTGTCAAAATTGACGGAAAAACATGATTATAAAGGAACACTTGTTTGTGTAGAAGGGATTGACGGCTCTGGTAAATCCACACAGCTTGCACTGCTGCGCGACTGGCTGAAATCAAGCGGACACGATGTGATTTTTACGGAATGGAATTCATCAGAATTAATCAGCCAGACAACCAAACTTGCAAAGAAAAAAAATATGCTTTCCCCGCGCACATTTTCGTTATTGCACGCAGTTGACTTTGCGGACAGATTTAAACAGGTTATTGATCCTGCGCTAAAAGCCGGATTTATAGTACTTGCCGATAGATACGCTTATACTGCTTTCGCAAGAGATGTTGCAAGAGGAGTTGATTCAAACTGGGTCAGAAGCGTATATAGTTTTGCCATAAAACCTGATCTTGCAATATATTTTGACATTGATCCCAAACATTCAATGGAAAGAATTTGTGCAAACCGCGCGCCGAAATTTTATGAAGCTGGTATGGACTTAAAACTGAGCAACGATCCTTATGAAAGTTATATGATTTTTCAGGGGAGAGTAATCAGAGAATATCAAAAAATGGTTGAAGAATTCGGGCTTGTAAGGCTTGATGCAATGGATTCAATCCACTCAAAACAGGTTGCAATAAGAAAAATGCTTGAAGAAGTTCTGAAAGATAAAGGAGTAAGTTTATAATGGCACAATTCAAAACAAAACACGGATATGAAGGATTGCTTGTTGTTATAGAAGGAACAGACGGTTCCGGCAAATCCACACAGCTGGAACTTCTCAAAAAATCTATTCAGGCAAAATCATACGGTGTAATAGTTTCAGAATGGAAAACATCTCGTCTTATTGCAGGAGTTATTGATGATGCAAAGGAACGAAATCTGCTTAATGCTACAACATATAGTCTTTTATATGCAGCTGACTTTGCAGATAGACTGGAAAACCAGATTATACCTGCACTAAAATCAGGTTTTATCGTGCTTTTGGACAGATATTACTACACAGCACTTGCACGAGATGTTGTCAGAGGACAAAATATTGAATGGGTAAAAAACCTTTATGACTATGCACCTGAGCCTGATTTGATATTCTATCTTGATATGCCTGTTGATGTTTTATTAAAAAGAATTATAGGGACAACAGGCTTGAATTACTATGAAAGCGGCCGTGATGTAGGATTTTCAACAGATTTTTATAAAAGTTTTGAAATCTATCAAAATAAATGCCTTGAGCAATATGAAAAAATGAAATCAGAATATAATTTTATAAGCATAGATGGTACAAAACCAATCGATGAAATCCATACAATTATGAATAAAGAAATTCAAAACATTCTGGATTCGGGTGTGTTGTATTAACAAGGTTTATTAAGTTAAACGTTTCCAACATTAAGACAAGAATTTTGAGCTTGCAATTTATTGTTGAATTATTTTTTATAAAAACTTGTACAGTCAAAACAACAGAAAGAATATGCTCCTCAAACAATAAATTAAAATCTGAACGGATAATCTTTAGGAATCTTCCATCCGTTGTGCTGGATTACTGCAGCACAATACATTCTA
>CALVCJ010000043.1 GCA_944326015.1 Candidatus Gastranaerophilales bacterium | reverse complement strand
GTCGGCGAAGAATGAGCCGTACGAGGCAGGATACTCGAACGGGTAAACCCGCGATTGTTTCGATAGAAACAATTCGGGTGAAAAGTCCGCATTAAAAAAGACTCCTTATGGAGTCTTAAAATGGTGTCGGAGATGGGACTTGAACCCACACAGATTGCTCTATACGCACCTGAAACGTACGTGTCTACCATTCCACCACTCCGACTGGTTAAATATCCAACAATTCTAGAATAACACAAAAATTCTATCTGTCTATAGCATAAAGGTGGAACTTATAAGTAGTGAAAATCTAAACTTAATGACTAAATTTATTTAAGAGCAAAGCTATAGCCTCACCTACTTTATTTTCGCAAAAAATTCATCAGAAATTAACTGTGAATATTTATTTTTTTCATTTGCAGAAATCAAAATTCTTTTTTCACCATCTTTTGTTTCCGCTACAGAAATGATACCGCCGATATCACCTATAGGAAGTTTTTTTACACTAGCTTCAAATTTGACGTAAGGAACATCACGGCCGTATGAGGACATCGTCCCATGCTTCGTAACCTTAATACTGTCTACAGACATTGCCTGATATTTAATCTTATTTATTGCCTGATATAACTTTTCTTCAGCATTTTCAGATTTTATATCTTCTGCAGTTAAAAATTCTTTATTTCCTGAATCAACAACAAGCATTTTCTGTCCTGAAGCTTTGTGTTCGGCGATAACTGCATTATATCCTAAAATTCCGGCAGCTTTTTCAATTTCAAATTCCTCATTTATCTTTGAAAAATCACCGACTTTTTGCGCACGCTCCATAACAACTTCTTTAGGAGGGTTTATATAATTATTAAAAATCGATACAATAAGTTCTTTCCCGCCAATCGCCAGAAAGCCAACGACAGCAAGTGTAAGAATTATCGCACGTAAAATATTTTTTAAACATCCCATATTGAAATCCATGTCATGTTATACTATCATTATAACTATGAAAAAAAAGGAAATCAATTATATCAATACTGCTGACATTAAAGTGGAAGACCTTACTCCGGCAATGCAGGAATATCTAAAAATAAAGCATCAACATCCAGATAAAATTCTTTTATACAGACTTGGAGATTTTTACGAAACCTTTTTTGAAGATGCTTTAATCATGTCAAAAGAGTTAGAAATTACACTCACTGGAAGAGAACAGGGAAAATTCGGCAGAATTCCGCTCGCAGGTATTCCAGTAAAAGCAGTTAATAATTATATTGATAAACTCGTTCAGAAAAATTACAAAGTTATAATCTGTGATCAACTTGAAGATCCAAAATTTGCTAAAGGTATTGTCAAACGCGGAGTAACTCGAATTATAACATCAGGCACTTTAACAGAAAGTGATTTTTTACAGAAAAATTCAAATAACTACATTTGTGCGTTGTTTAACGATGAAAAAAAAGGTGTATGGGGGTTTTCTTATGCAGACATTTCTACAGGAGAATTTAAGGTTACTCAAGCGCCCCTTGAGCTTATCACGGGTGAACTTGCAAGAATCAAACCTACAGAAGTAATTGGGCCATCTATTAGAGCAGATATACAGCCTTTTCAAATAGTTCCAGAAGAAAAAATTAATCTGCCTGATGAAATAACAAAATTATACAATTGTTCTAAAATACCATCATCCGTCTTCGATGAACATTTCGCAGAAAACAACCTTAAAGCGGTATTTCAAACAAACAGTCTTGACGCATTTGGATATCACAATTATAAAACCGGATTTAGAGCAGCAGGGGCATTACTCGCCTATGTCTGGGAAAACATGAAGGATAATGTTCCAAAATTTGAAAGAATTGAGACTTATGAGTTATCCGAATTTATGATTCTAGACAGCAGTACCAGAAAAAATCTTGAACTGATCGAAACTCTACGCGATAAAAACAAATTTGGATCACTTCTGTGGGCTGTTGACAAAACGAAAACCAATATGGGTGCAAGATTATTAAAAAACTGGATTTGTCAGCCGTTAAAAAAAGTTGAAGATATAGTTAAACGTCAAAATTCTATAACAGAGCTTGTAGAAAAAAATGACGACAGGTTAAAAATCTCAAACCTTCTTGAAAAAATTTACGACATCCAAAGGCTTGCAACCAGAATGTCAAATAACTCAGCCAATCCTAAAGACTTTTTAAGCCTTAAAACTTCTCTTTCTATACTTCCTGATTTACTCTACGCAACTAAAAACCTCCAATATAATCCGCTTTATTCAATAGAACAGTACAAAGACGAAATTGTAGAATATACATCTTTAATTGACAGAACAATAGACGAAAATGCGACTGCTATGATTAAAGACGGAGGAATTCTAAAAGGAGGAGTATCAGGCGAACTTGATTACTTCAGAGAACTTTTGACCGGCGGGGAACAATGGCTAAAAGACTTTGAAGAACAAGAAAAAGAAAAAACTGGAATTAAATCCTTAAAAATCGGATTCAACAAAGTATTTGGCTATTTTATAGAAATTTCCAATTCTTATCTGGAACAAATCCCCGAAGATTACATTAGAAAACAAACCCTTACAACAGGTGAACGATTTATAACAGAAGATCTCAAAAAACATGAAGATGATGTTCTTTCAGCTAAGTTCAAATCAACAGAATTGGAATATAAATTATTTTGTGATTTCAGAGAATATTCTAAAGAATTTGTATCAAAAATTAGAGAAATTGCTGAATGCATTGCTAATTGCGATGTATATACCGCACTTGCAGAGGCTGCTGTAGAAAATAACTACTGTAAACCGATTATTGACGAATCCGATGATTTTATTGTGAAAAATGGCCGTCATCCTGTTTTGGAAAAAATTCTCCCACTCGGTGAATATGTGCCTAATGATCTGGAACTTAAATGCAATTCTGCAGATACAACTCAATTTATGATTTTGACAGGGCCAAATATGGCAGGTAAATCAACTTATATGCGACAGAACGCCTTAATCGCAATTTTAGCCCAAATCGGTTCATGGGTTCCGGCAGATTATGCAAAAATTGGCATTATAGATAAAATATTTACACGTGTTGGTGCTTCTGATGATCTGACTCTAGGTCAGTCAACATTTATGGTTGAAATGGTTGAAACCGCATGTATTTTAAATTCTGCAACCGACAGAAGCTTTATTCTGCTTGATGAAATCGGTAGAGGAACAAGCACATACGACGGTGTTGCAATTGCATGGTCAGTTGCAGAATACATTGCGACAAAAATCAAAGCAAGATGTATTTTTGCAACACATTACCACGAATTGAACGTAATGACAAAAACATATCCTCAGATAAAAAATTACAGAATTACAATAGCAGAAGAAAACGGAGAAATCGAATTTTTGAGGAAAATAGTTCAAGGCGGAGCAAGTAAGAGTTATGGTATTCAGGTGGCTAAAATGGCAGGTTTGCCGTCTGCTGTTATTAGACGGTCGCAGGATTTGATGGCAAGAATGCAGAAAGATTATTCAAACAACCTTTCGACACGCAAAAAAGTTAACGATTTGCCGACACCTGAAATTCCGCAGTTAAACCTTTTTAAATAATCTTGACAAATGTCAAAAAATCGTAAATAATGAAAACGTAAAGAATATTTAGGAGGATGAAAAATGTTGTATAGAGAAGCTTTCAGTTGCCCCCCCCCCGACAGGATGTAGATGTAACAAAGGTTTTTAGGATTAATATCATTCTGAACTCGTTTCAGAATCTCAAAAAAAGCCCGAAACACAGAGCGCAAGCTGACGTTCTGCATGACGGGAATAATAAATTTATACCTAAATCAATCACAAGAAGGAAAGCAGCAGAGAAATCTGTGTCAAATTTCACACTTCACACTTCGCTTAAAAAACACGCCGCATTTACTCTAGCTGAAGGTGCTACGAACGCAGCCCTCTCTGACAATATCCGTAGAGTTGCATTTACATTGGCTGAGGTCTTAATCACCCTCGGCATTATTGGTGTTGTGGCGGCACTTACGCTACCTTCAATTATCAGCAAATACAAAAAACAGGTTATCGCAACAAGACTGGAACAATTTGCATCAATATATCAACAAGCAATCAGAATGGCAGAAATTGAACATGGCGAGACAATATACTGGGAAGGATTTGAACCTTATAATGCAGATGCAATGCTTGCATCATACAACAAATATCTCGGTAAATATATAAATACTATTGATGTTTATAAAACAGCAAAAGGAGTAGCCTTTGAACTGTCTAACGGATCAGGCTTCCACTTACACAAAACAATGAATGGTCAAGCATGGCGCGGTAATTTGTATGTTGGTTTTTGTGTTCATTATAAAAACTGTAAAAATATTGAAGAAAAGGGCTCCGCTTCATATGATGGGAAAGAAACATTCCACTTTACTGAAATAGGAACTCCAATAAGAGGCTTAAACGGGAAAATACTGACTCGCGATGAACTTCTTGAAGACTGTAAAACACGTCATTACACTTGTTCAGGCCTTATACAGCATGACGGATGGAAAATTAGTGATGACTATCCCATAAGGATTTAATAATATTCAGAATTGATTTTATAAATATTATCTGCTAATCTTTAATATATGAAAGAACGATTGGACAAATATCTGACCGATCTCGGATATTTTGAATCAAAAAGTAAGGCAACATCTGCAATTCTTGCGGGACATGTAAAAATTAACGATGAATATATTACAAAAGCAGGTTTTCAGATTAACCCTTCAAAAGAATATCATATTGAAGTTAAATCAATACCCTACGTCTCAAGAGGCGGGTTTAAGCTAAAAAAAGCTCTGGATACATTTCCCGTAAAAGTTGAAGGAAGAATTTGTTTTGATGCAGGGGCTTCAACCGGCGGATTTACAGATTGTCTTTTACAAAATGGTGCAAAATTCGTTTACGCCGCTGATGTCGGATACGGACAGCTTGATTGGAAAATTCGTTCTGATAAACGAGTAAAAACGATTGAAAGAACAAACCTTAAAATTTGCTCTTTTGATGAAATTTATGATGAAAACGAACCAGTTGCAAACCTACTTGTAAGTGATCTTTCTTTTATTTCTCTTACGAAAGTTCTTGGGAATTTAAAAAAACTTCTTAATCCAGATTTTCACGAAATGATTTGCCTTATAAAACCCCAGTTTGAGGCTGGAAAAGAAAAGGTTGAAAAAGGAGGGGTTGTTAAAGATAAAAATATTCACACCCAAGTAATTGAAAATGTAATAAATTATGCACAAAATCTCGGCTACACGATTAATGGACTTACATTCTCATCAATCAAAGGCCCTTCAGGCAATATAGAATATCTTGTTTGGATTTCAACAAACAATTCAAATCAATCATACTATGATATAAAATCAATAGTCAACAGCGCATTTGAGACTCTTAACTCTTAAATTTTCGGCAGATCTGTCATAGGAGTTGCTCCGTTTAAGTCGATATATCTGAAAAAATTTAAAACCACACCCGGCGGGAAAAAGTAATTGTTATTTGTAGGTGTAATTTTCAACATTGAATGCTTTGAATCAACCTGAACAACACTTGCAAGATACTCTTTATTAACTGCAGTAAATAAAATATAGCCCGTTTTAGATTGAATTTCTTCAATATTGAATTTATTTGCGTTTATACTTGCAATTGCCATATAAAACAACTTTTCTGCAGGAAGAATATAAGTTCTTGTACAGGTATTAAAACTTACATTCTGCGGGGTTATAAGCGTACTCATAGAAATTCCGTCATCTGCGGCAGCATACGGAATTGAAATTGCAATAAATAAACAAAATGTAAGAAAACTTGTTATTGTTCTTTCCATGAATCACCTGCATTTACATCCACAACAAGAGGAACAGATAAAGGCTGATTTAATTCCATTGCCTCTTTAACAAGTTTTGTAACCAGCTCAAGTTCCGGCTTAAATACTTCAACTACAAGTTCATCATGAACCTGCATGATCATCTTTGATTGTAAATTATTTTCTTTAAGTTTTTTAGAAAAATCAATCATCGCAATTTTCATTAAATCCGCAGCAGTACCTTGCATTGGCTGATTAATTGCTGCACGTTTGGCAAATTCCCTTATCATACCATTTGAACTCGAAAGTTCCGTTGCAAGATAACGTTTACGACCGAATATTGTTTCAACATATCCATTTTTCTTTGCAAAATGTACAGTAGTTTCCATGTAAGCCTTTACACCGGGATAAGTTGCAAAATACTTATTTATGAATAAATCAGCTTCATCATTAGATATTCCAAGAGCTTTTGCAAGACCGTATTTACTCTGACCATAAATTATTCCGAAATTTACAGCTTTTGATCTGTAGCGCATTTCTTTGGTAACTTTGGCAACTGGAACATCAAAAACCTTGGATGCAGTCAATGTATGAATATCTATGCCACTGTTAAAAGCCTCCAAAAGATGCTTATCCTGACTTATGTGTGCCAGAAGACGAAGCTCTATTTGCGAATAATCAGCTGACAAAATCAGACCATTTTCTCTGTCTGCAGCTACAAATGCCTTTCTAATCTTATTTCCTTCTTCTGTCCTCACTGGAATATTCTGCAGATTTGGATTAGATGACGATAATCTACCGGTAGCTGTAACTGTCTGGTTATAAGTTGTATGAATTCTTCCGTCATTTCTGTTGATCAAAGCAGGTAAAGCCTCGGTGTATGTTGATTTTAGCTTTGCATACTTTCTGTAATCAAGAATTAATCGTGCAATTTCATACTCTTCAGCTAATTCTTCAAGAACAGCTGCATTAGTCGAATAATTAGTTTTTCCGCGTTTCTTGGCTGCCTTTAAACCTAATTTGTCAAACAAAACCTCTCCAACCTGACGGGGAGAATTTATATTAAAAATCTGACCTGCAATATCAAATATTTTACCCTCTATAACTCCTAGTTCACTGTTCATAAAAACTGTAAGGCGTGCAAGGTAGTTTTCATCAACCGACACACCTGTATATTCCATATCTGCAAGAACAAAAGTCAGGGGAACTTCTACATTATATACAAGATCAAGCTCTTTTTCTGCAAGATTATTTATCCAGAATTTTGTCAAATCAACTATCACTGCAGTTTGATCAATCGCATAATCAAATGCATTATCAAAAGATGCATCTGAAAAATGGATTTGTTTTTTCTTATTCTTTTCAAAAGGAGCATATTGAATTACCGCATGCTCAAGGTGTTCCATTGACTGTGTATCAAGATCATGGTTTCTTTGCGGATCTTTAACGTAACTTGCAAGTGCAGTGTCAAAAATTATACCATTAGCATATATACCCAGGCTCCGTAAAACATTATAAGAAGTTTTTGCATTATGAGTTGTTTTACGGATATCTGAATTTTCAAGCAATGTTTTTAAAGCAGCCGAAACATCAGCAAGTCTCAACTGATTTTCCAAATTTGAATGATTTATAGGAATATAAAATATTTTAGTTGATATAGAGTTATCATCAATTTTAATACGTTCATTGGCAGACATACCGCTGTTATATCCGAATGAAAAACCAATTATTTTTGAACTAACAGCACTTAATATTTCTGCATAAACATTATATACGATTAAAGATTGTTTCTGCAACTCTGAAATCATCGAAGCAAAATCTGAAGAATCTGTAATTAATTTTTTTTCAAATTTAAAATCGTTTTCTCTGTTAATTTCTTGATTCAGCGCATCTGCAAAAAAACCTAACTGCGTTATTCCATCGGAATTCTGCGGAATTGGAACTGTCCGATGGATCTTATCAAAAGAGTACATTATTTCATTTATATTTTTAATAAAAGTATATAGCTGCATCTTTTTTAAAAAAGCTGTAACAACGGGGACTTCTGGTAAATCAATCTTTGCTTTATCAATGTTAAAATCAATATCAAGATCTCGAACAATTGTAGCCAGGTATTGGCTCATTTTTGCCTGCTCTTTCCCTGCACAAATTTTCTCACGCACTGATTTTTCTCGGATATTTTCACAATTCGCTAAAACAGCATCCAGAGTTCCATACTTCGAAAGAAGTTTTTGGGCAGTCTTTTCGCCAATACCCTTTACACCCGGAATGCAATCCGATATATCACCGCGCAAACCTTTATAGTCTATTACCTGATTTGGATAAACTCCTAGTTTTTCATGAATTTTATCCCAGTTGTATTCAATCAATTCACCTTTAGAAGGCAAAATTACCTTTATACAGCCATCTTTATCCACAAGCTGAAAAGCATCCTGATCTCCTGTCAATATTAAAACTCTGTTACCTTCTTCACATGCCTTTTTAGAAATTGTACCTATTACATCATCTGCCTCAAACCCCTCTTTTGTATAAATCGGAATATTAAAAGCTTTAAGCCCATCATAAATCAATCCCATCTGAATTTGCATATTATCAGGCATAGCTTCACGATTACACTTGTAATCGGAATAAGTCTCTGTTCTGAATGTATGATGACTTACATCAAAAGCAACAGCTATTGCATCAGCATTCAAATCTTTATTTTTTAAAAGATCAAATACAGCCTTGAAAAATCCGTAAACAGCCCACGTAGGCGTCCCGTCAGATGTTCGCATATTACTTCTTTCAAGAGCATAATACTGTCTAAAAGCCAGAGCATGTCCGTCTATTAAAATAAGAGTTTTGTTATCAGTCATAAATATATTTTTTCATAAAATAGCATATTTTACAATTATGTTAAGTTAAATTTCACTAAAAAAGGTGATTTAAAATCACCTTTTTGTTTTATGCCGTAATTTCTTTGCTTTGTTGTGATGTAGGTAAAGGTACAACCTCTGCATTTTTTCTGTTTTTTACCATATCAGCCGTAACAACAAATTTTGTTATATCCTTTTTAGTAGGAACATCATACATTACATCAAGCATAATTTCCTCAACAATAGAACGCAATGCTCTTGCACCTGTCTTACGCTTAATAGCTTCCTGTGCAATTAAATCAATTGCCTCGGGGTCAAATTCAAGATCAACACCGTCCATTTCCAACAGACATTTATACTGCTTAATTACAGCATTTTTAGGTTCTGTCAGAATCATCTTCAATGTCTTTTCATTTAATTCATCAAGCACTGCATAAATTGGCACACGACCTATAAATTCCGGAATTAAACCAAATTTAAGCAAATCCTCAGGCTGCAATTTCTTTAACATTCTCACAGCAGCTGCATCTTTTTCAGCCTGAGTCATAGGAGCTCTTGCACCAAACCCGACGGAAATTCCTTCTCCTGCCCTGCGTTCAACAATTTTTTCCAAACCTACAAATGCTCCGCCGACAATAAATAAAATATTACTTGTATCTATTTCAATAAATTCCTGATGAGGATGTTTTCTACCGCCCTGCGGTGGAACGTGCGCAACTGTACCTTCTATCATTTTTAACAATGCCTGCTGAACACCTTCACCGGAAACATCACGGGTAATAGATGTATTTTCTGATTTTCTTGAAATCTTATCAATTTCATCTATATAAATAATCCCGCGTTCTGCTTTGGCAGAATCAAATTCCGCATTCTGATAAAGTCTTAGCAAAATATTTTCAACATCATCGCCAACATAGCCGGCTTCTGTCAAAGTCGTCGCATCAGCAACTGCAAAAGGAACATCCAGCATCTTTGCTAATGTCTGAGCAAGTAACGTTTTACCAGACCCAGTCGGGCCTACAAGAAGTATGTTAGACTTTTGAATTTCAACACTATCTTTTAAATCTGCACTTTTATTATGCTTCAATCTTTTGTAATGGTTGTAAACTGCAACTGACAAAACTTTCTTAGCATCATCCTGCCCTACAATATATTCATCCAAATATGCCTTAATCTCATGAGGTTTCGGTATAGGTTTTTCCTCAGCTTTTGACTCCTCAGAAACTCCTTCTTTGTCTTTATTTTCAAAGAATTCTTCATCAAGTATCTGATTACATAAATCAACACACTCATCACATATGTAAACTTCAGGACCTGCTATAAGTTTTTTTACCTGATCCTGTGATTTCCCGCAAAATGAACATTTTAATCTGCTGTCATCATGTTTTGCCATATTTTATACCATAGTTTACGACTGCTTTTGAGGTACTTTACTTTATTTTGCATTATAACCTTTTTTATCTTAGTATTATTGCTTTATTTGGTTAATGCACCGGGGAGCTCTGTCATCCTAAACTCATTTATGAATCTTAACTTTATCCCTAGCACCTCTTTGGCTTGATAAACTTTCCTTTCTTTGTGCTATTTTATTGCATCTCTTGATACAACTTTATCTATCATACCGTATTCAAGTGCCTCTGCAGGCGTCATAATATAATCACGATCAGTATCTTTCTCGATCTTTTTAATTGACTGTCCTGTGTTAGAAGCGAGAATTTCATTCAACGATTTCTTAATTCTGATAATTTCTGCAGCCTGAATTTCAATATCAGTAGCCTGCCCCTGCGCACCGCCTAAAGGCTGATGAATTAAAACTCTTGAATGTGGTAGAGCCATTCTTTTTCCTTTAGTACCTGACGACAAAAGAAAAGCTCCCATAGAGGCAGCCTGCCCAAGACAAATTGTCGAGACATCTGCTCTGATATGCTGCATTGTATCGTAAATTGCAAAACCTGCAGTAACAGAGCCTCCGGGGCTATTAATATAGAGCATAATATCTTTTTCGGGGTTTTCACTATCAAGCAATAATAACTGTGCTACAACAAGATTAGCAACCATATCATCAATAGGTGTTCCCAGAAATATAATTCTTTCTCTTAACAATCTTGAAAAAATATCAAAGGAGCGTTCTCCTCTGCTTGACTGCTCTATTACTACAGGTACAAAGCTCATTTTTAATCCTTTCTTTTTTAACTTAGCTTACAACTGGTACAAAGTGCTTTTGCTTATCTTAATACTGTGCTTTATTTTATTAATGCATTATGGTTATTACATATTCCGAATTCATGTTGGAATATATCAGTCCGCGCATATTTTTTGCGTTATAAACTTTATTTTTAATTTTATTGTACAACTTTTTTTAATATTAATCAAATATGTGCCGTTGTAAATACGGCACATATATTATTTTGCGAAATTATTTAACTTCTACTTTATTATTTTCCATAAGGAAACTCATAACCTTGTCATTCATTGCCTGCTGGGAAACAGAAGAAATAATTTGAGGATTTTGACCAACTTGTTTCATCAACTCCTGAGGTTTCAGGCCATAAGCAGCACCAAGCTGTGCGAATTTACGTTCAAGATCTTTTTGATCGAGTTTAATATTTTCCTCTTTTGCTATTTTATCAATAACAAGAGAATTTTTAATTCTGATAAGTGCATCTTCATTAAGATTTTTCAACAATTGTTCTTCACCTTGAGATTTTACGATAGCATCCCAGTTAATTCCTTGTGCCACAAGTCTTTGCTTGTATTCTTCTTTCAGTGACGCTGATTCTCTGTCAATCATAGACTGCGGAATATCAACTTTTGAAGAATCAATTACTGTTTTAAAAACTATATTTTCAGCATTTTGCTTATTTGTTCTTTCTCTTTGTGATTCAAGATATTTTTGGATATCTGCCTTTAACTCTTCAACTGTCTTAAAAGGACCGACCTTTTGAGCAAATTCGTCATTTAATTCCGGAAGCATTCTTTCTTTAATTTCGTTAATCTTAATTTTGAAAGTTGCCGGCTGACCTTTCAATTTTTGATCGTGATAATCTTCCGGGAAAGTAACTTTTATATCAAATTCTTCATTTAAACTTTTACCTACAATTTGTTCTGCAAAACCAGGTATAAAGTTAGAATGAGCTAAATCAAGCGGATAATTTTTAGCTTCGCCACCTTGAATTTTTTCACCATTTGTCATTCCTTCAAAATCTATTACGGCAATATCTGTATCTTTAGCCGGTCTATCAATAACAGTAATCTGCTCACTATGCTGGATTAAAAGATTATCAATTGATTTTTGCATAGCATCTTCTTCAATTTTTGCATCAGAAACGTCAAGATTTAAACCTTTATACTGCCCTAGAGTAACTTCCGGCCTCAACTCTGCCTTAGCTGTAACAGTTAAATCTTCACCTATATTAAAGTTATAATTTGTAATATAAGGCTGAGCAATAATATCAAGATTATTGTCAATCACTGCCTGATTAATAGCATTAGGCATTAAATTTTCAATAGCTTCCTGCTTAATTCGCTCAGTACCTACATGTCTTTCAACAACTGCACGCGGAGCTTTTCCTTTTCTAAAACCGTCAATATTTACGTATTGTGAAATTTTATGAACAGCCTTATTATAGGCATCTGCTGCATCTTTTGCAGGAATGGTAATATCAAGTTTTACAATATTTTCTTTTTCTTTTTCCAAAGTAACTTTCATTTTTTTATCCTTATACATTAAATATTACATGCGTTTTTATCATACTCCAAAAAAGAATTTGTGCAAGACAACATTGACCAAAGATAAAAAAAGTGTAATAATTATCGTATGTTCAAATATTATGCAAAATATTCGCCATATTTATTTTTATTGCCTGCGGCGATTGTGCTTTTAATATTCTTTTTTATTCCGTTTTTTCAGACGGTTGGCTTAAGTTTTTTTGATTATTCAGAAAATATTTACAGGCCGCAGTTTATAGGGATTGAGAATTATATTACGCTATTACATAATCCTATATTTTATAAAGTTTTATGGAATACATTTATATATCTTTTTGTCGCTGTTCCTGTACTTGCACTATTTCCGCTTTGTATTGCAATTCTTATTAACCAAAAGATCAGAGGGGTTACTTTATACAAAATACTTATCTATTTACCGGTAATTGTGTCAATTGTAGTTGCGGCAATAGCATTCAAATGGCTTTATGCTGATCAGGGAATTTTGAATTATCTAATGACCAAAATTGGACTTGAACCGGCAGGATGGCTGACAGATCCGGATTTTGCCCTTTATTCGGTAATTATTGTAACTATATGGAAAGGTATCGGTTATTATATGATAATTTACCTTGCTGCACTTATGAGCGTACCGAAAGAACTTTACGAAGCCTGTGACATTGACGGGGCTGACTTTTTGACAAAACATCTTACAGTAACAGTGCCTCATATAATGCCGACAATAGCACTTGTCACAACAATAAGCGCTATTTCGGCAATGAAAGTTTTTGCAGAAATTTATGTTATGACCAAAGGCGGGCCTTTAAATTCCAGCAAAACCATTGTTTATTATATTTATGAAAGAGCCTTTGAAAATCTTGATCTTGGCTTTGCATCCGCAGCTGCTGTAGTATTGCTTATTATCGTAATGATTTTTTCATTAATCAATATTTTGTGCTTTGAAAAAAACAAATATCAAATTTAGTTGAAAGGTTGAAAGGTTGAAAGGTTTAAAAATTAAAAATTTATATATACATTTAATACTAATTACAGTATCTTTATTGTCAATATTTCCTTTCATATGGCTTATATCTACATCTTTAAAAGGTAACAGCGAAAATATTTTTGCATATCCGCCGCAGATTATACCTTCAGATTTTACCTGGGCGAACTACTCGGGAGTTTGGCAGAGGGTTAACTTTATCGGATATTTTCTAAACAGCATGATCGTTGCGGGAGGAACAGTAGTTCTAAATTTGATGCTTTCTGCAATGGCCGGTTATCCTCTTGCTAGAATGGAATTTAAAGGGAAAAAATTTACATTTTTTGCAATTCTTGCAACTATAATGATACCGTTTCAGGCAATTATGCTTCCCGTTTATCTGATTACGCTTAAACTGCATCTTGTGGACAGCGTAAACAATTTTGCAGGATTTATAGGACTTATTATGCCTTTTGCAGTAAGCGCATTCGGAATATTTCTAATGCGGCAGGCATTTTTAGGAATACCAAAAGAAATGGAAGAAGCGGCAATTGTTGACGGATGCAATGTATGGCAGGTTTTCTGGAAAGTATTAATTCCTATGGTGAAACCTTCTCTTGCCGTGCTTGCAATATTTACATTTATAGGTTCATGGGGAGAATTTCTGTGGCCAAGTATTGTTTTGACAAAAGAATCAATGTACACGCTTCCTGTCGGGGTTAACAATCTGCAGGGCATGTTCAGCTCAAACTGGAGATTTATTGCGGCCGGCTCTATACTTTCAACAATTCCTATTTTAATATTTTTCTTATTCATGCAAAGGTACTTTATATCAGGAGGGAATGAAGGTGCAGTTAAAGGTTAGTGTTGAAAAAATCAAATTTTAATACTATTCTTCAGGAATATTTACATTGTATCTGACTTCATCGTATTGCTCATATTCATCATCCAGCTCGTCTACAAAGATGCTCTTTGCCCCGCAGACCTTTAAATTTTTAATAATAGCCTTATCCAATTCATCTGTTAAAACTAATTTACCGTTAATATATGTGACATTAGATTTAGAAGAAGGTTCATCCAATATTTTTTCGACCAGATCATTATCAGAGTTTGCCAGAATAGTTCTGGTTACATCATTCATAACATCAAAAATATACCGCTGCCTTGAAATCATGTTATTGCCGCCAGAATTTGTAATCAAAGTTGTAGCTTTTTCAAGTTCATCCAAGGATTCTTTGTAATATTTCAGATGCCTTAAAAGTACGGCAAGATTGTAGTGAGCTTCATAATTCATTGGATTAAGCTCAATAGCCTTACAATAAGTCAGACCGGCTTCACGGTAATCACCAAGTAAATGATAAGTCAAGGCCAGATTATATCTTGCATCATAATCTTTTTTCAATATTTCAGTTGACTTTTTATAAGCCTCAAGAGCTTTTAAAAGATATTCCCTTCTGAATTCCCATTCATCTTCTATATAAATCGACTTTTGTTTATATGCAACCCCCTTATTATAATATGCCAACCCCTTATTTGTTTTATAACTTTTTCTGTTACTGTAAACAAAAGGAATTGATACCAGATGCCTTCTGGTATTTATAATTTCATTGTACTGATCAATTGCACCGTCAAAATCACCTAGTTTTTCAGCTGATACAATTCCGTAATTCATTCTTGCAACAACCATTTTTGGATTATATTCAAATGCTTTTTCATACGCATCAACGGCAGAATAATAATCTTCATATAAAACATAAATGTTGCCGAGATTATACCATGCACCGTAATGTTCAGGATACAACTGCAATGCTCTGTTATAATAATTTATAGCCTTTTGAAGTTTTAATTTCTTTAAAGCTTTATCTCCTTTATGCACATAATACATTCCGCGCACTTTATCGATCTGCTTATTGAAAAAAGGCGGACGAAAATATATTAACGCACCGATTGATGCCAGAATTAATAACGTGAATAAAAATGAAAAAAACTTTTTCAACCGCTATACCTCATTTTTAGTATATATTACACGTACAAATAAGTTAATGCAATACATTATTGTTACGAAATTGTAACATAAAAAAAGCATAAAAAGCAATTTTTATAAGTCAAAAGTTTTTATATAAGTAAGGTAGGTTAAAAATTCAATTTGGAGGTTAGGTTATGGCAGGCTTTAATATGGCTGCAGATATGTACGGACTATATCCGAATATATACAATAACCAGGTAGCATTAAATGATTTAACTGATATGGATTTGTATTCACCATTGGGTATGGCAAATCCTATAATGGGTATGAACGGCAGTATCTTCAATGCCGGAGTATATCCAATAATGCCTGGCATATATGGCGGAAGTTATAATTATGAAGACTACTATAAAAATTATGACAAATATCAAAATTTTCTGATTGAAAGTCGTGTGCGGCAACAGCAAAAAATGCGGGAAGCCGACATCAGACTAAATTCTCCTGAAGAAGGTATCGCCAAAAAAGCTGCATACCTCCATGAAAAAATAATGCGTAATGAACAACAGCAAATTCAACTGGCATACAATGATTTCAAGGAAAGTGTCAGAAGTATGTACCCAAATGCTACTGAAGAAGAAATTAGCAACAGGACATCAACTTTATACAAACGCTACATAAATGTCTCGTTGACAGATGATATAAGAAAACATGGCAGGGGTTCATTTACACAAGGCTTCTTACAAACGGTAACTCTGGGCTTTGCTGATAATAAAACAGCAGAAGAAAATATTTCTGATCTGACAGGTTTGCCGGTTGGAAGAACTGAACGTACCAAGAAAATAGCAGGTAATATAGCTGGTGGTGCAATAGTTGGCGGAGGCGGATTTTTACTCGGTAAAGTGATTGCAAAAGCACTCGGAGTTGCTTCAAAAAGCAGAACATTCTGGGGTATAGCAGCAGGTGCAATAGGCGGTTTGATTGCAACAATTGTGACAGCAACAGATTCTTAAAATAAAAAGTGTACGAAATTGTGTGAAAGTGTGTGTGGAGGTTGAAAATTCAACCTCTTTTTTTATCAGTACTTAACCCTAAAAGGATAATCATCAGGGATTTTCCAGCCGTTGTACTGGATTAACCTTGTACAATAGGCGTGCCAACTTGAACCTTCAGAATAACAGCCATAATTTCTATCGTATTTTAAATTATGTTCGGTATAGACACCGCTGTAATTATACATGTAAGGCTCAAAAGTCCAGCTACGAGTGGTGGCGGTGACTAGTTCATTATCAATAGCCGGTCTATAATAGAATGCAAAGGCGCAAACACCTGTAAATTGACGGTAATGTACTTTACCTGATGCACACTTTTTCGCGTCACCAGGGAAGAACAACCAGTCGCTAAATTGACCATAAGGTAAATTAGTAAAAGAACTGCCGTCCGCCAAATGTATTATATATGGAGTAGTTCCGAAAACACTGAAGTTTATATTTTCTTCAATTTCGCTAACATTCATATAAGGAACAATGTATTTTTTTATCCAGAGCAACCGTTGTGCAGGATCTGATATAAATCTATACCAAACATCACGGGAACCATAATCAACTTCTGCACGTGCTATTGCCTGATTCATAGATGAATAAAATTTTTGCAAACGGGCTTCAACAACTTT
>CALVCJ010000042.1 GCA_944326015.1 Candidatus Gastranaerophilales bacterium | reverse complement strand
TGTTACATCAACATCCTGTCGGGGGGGGGGCAACTGAAAGCTTCTCTATTCATCATTTTTCATCCTCCTAAATTTTTTTTTATAAATTTATTATTTACGATTTATCATTTTTTGTCAAGCTTTTAGACAATTGCTCCATGTGATGCATCCTGAACATTATTAGCATATTTGTATAGGTATCCTGATTTAACTTTTGGTTCAAAAGGTTTTAATTTATTACGTCTGTGTTCAAGTTCTTTTTCGTCTACGAGAAGTTGAATTGAACGTTTTGGGATGTCAATTTTAATCTTATCTCCATTTTTAATAAGTGCAATAATACCGCCGTTTGCTGCTTCAGGACATATATGCCCTACACAGATGCCGCGTGTTGCACCGGAAAATCTTCCGTCTGTTATTAATGCGCATTTTTTACCTAAACCTTTACCGGTAAGCAACGATGTAGGTGCAAGCATTTCTCGCATTCCCGGACCGCCTTTGGGCCCTTCGTAGCGAATTACAAGAACATCTCCCTCTTTTATCCTATCATTTTCAAGGGCTTCCATAGCTTCTTCTTCGCAGTCAAAAGTTACGGCAGTTCCTTCAAATTCGTAACATTCAGGAGCTACTCCGGATGTTTTTATTACACACCCGTCTTTTGCAATGTTGCCGTAAAGGATTGCAAGTCCGGCCTGTGTATATTGAGAGTGAGCGTAATCCGGAATTATGTTGTTATCTTTCCACGCTTTCCAGGCAATTTCTTTTGTAGAAACTCCGGATACTGTTATAGTATTTGATAATAAATTTTCAATAGATTTTGTTAGGGCAGGTACCCCGCCTGCATTATGAAAATCTGCCATTGTAAGTGATGATGACGGATTAATTTTTATAATTTGATGAATTTTATTGCTTAATTCTTCAAAGTCATTAAGTGTAACATTAATCCCGCCTGCATTAGCAATTGCGAGAATATGTAAAAATGTATTTGTAGAACCGCCGAGTGCAAGATCTGCAATAATTGCATTTCTTAAGCTTTCACGCGTAATAATATCTGACGGTTTTAAATCCTGTTTTACAAGTTCAACAATTTGTATTCCGCTTTCAAATGCAATACGACGTTTTTTGGAAGAAACGGCGGAAGCTGATGAGCAATACGGGAGGCTCATCCCCATAATTTCTGCAAGACAGGCCATTGTATTAGCTGTATACATTCCCTGGCACGAACCTGCAGAAGGGCAAGATTCTTCCTCAAGAGCAAGAAGTTCTTCTTCTGAGATTTCTTCGTTTCTAAACCTCCCGACGGCCTCAAAAGATCCTGTGACCATAGTTAATTTACTTTTTCCTCTGCATTCTCCGTCAAGCATAGGCCCTGCTGTTACAAGAATTGCAGGGATATTTAAACGCAATGCGCCGATGAGCATTCCGGGGGTGATTTTGTCGCAGTTTGAAAGTAATACGATTCCGTCAAGCTGATGTGCAGATGCTACTGTTTCTATGCAGTCTGCAATCAAATCCCTGGAAGGGAGAGAATATTTCATTCCGCAATGTCCCATGGCTATTCCGTCGCAAATTGCAGGAACTCCGAATACAAAAGCCTGACCGCCGCCCGTATGAATCCCTTTTTCAATTTGACGCTCTAAATCCCGCATTCCGATATGTCCCGGAACTAAGTCTGAAAAAGAACTGGCAATCCCTATAAAAGGGGCTTTCATATTCTTTTTACTAACGCCTGTTGCCATTAAAAGTCCGCGATGTGGTGTTCTTGCTATTCCCTGTTTAATATTATCACTTTTCATATAATAATTATACAACAAGAACAATATTTTCAAAATATTAAAAGTTTACACTAATCTTATACGTTATAAAGTGTCTTGGCGAGATTTATTAACTTTATTTAATTAAGCACAATATCAATAATATTCCATTCATCATCCCATTCAATACCACCTTTAAGATCAATGTTATGATAATTATACGGGTTGTTTATAAATTGTGAATTAAACATATTAATTTCGTGCAGCCGTTTCACGATATATGGTAAAAGAGTTGTACTTCCTGCAAGTTTACCGTTTTGTGATGTTGCTTTCATGCCGTCGTAATATATATTTTCATCTGCGAAAACCATTTCTTTAAGGTCACTTTTGGTAATTGGAATGCAATCACTTACTAAAATTATTTTATCTATTGGTTTTGCTTTAAAAAGAAGTTTTAGTGCCTGATCTGAAACATGAATTCCGTCGGCGATAATTTCTGTGTAAATATCATCACTAATTAAGGCTGATAAAGCGGTAGATGCACCTCTATGGACAATTCCTGCCATTGCATTAAAAATGTGGGTTACTCCGCTGCAATGGTATAAATTTCCACCAACACAATGACCTGCCTGAATTTTTATATCTGTGCCTGACAGGTAATCCAAGAGACCTTCGTCAAGTTCTGGAGCAAGGGTAATTATTTTTATGAAATCATCTTCTATAAGTTTGTAATTATCTGGTGTCAGTCGACGAAAATGTGTTGCATTATGCACCCCCTTTTTAGCCGGATTTAGAAATATTCCTTCAAAATGAATTCCGAGAATTTTTGCCATATCAGGTGTCTGTCTTGAAGCAGCTTCTTTAATCGCTGCAATGGCATTACGTGCATTGTCAATAGTATCTGTCACAATAGTCGGATATATACCACCTATCCCAAATCTTACAATTTCTTTGGACAGGTGTAAAATTTGTTCTACTGTAGCTCTATTAAAATCTATTCCAAAACATCCATGAAAATGTTGTTCTATTAATAATTTCGTTTTCATAATAACATTATATCATATTTTTGAATTAATTTCAAATTACGCTCCCTTCAAATATTTTTTTAGCTTCCTCCCTGTCATCAAAATGAATAGTTTTATCTTTTAGAATTTGATAATTTTCGTGGCCTTTGCCAGCAATTACGATGACATCGTTATTATTTGCAATATTTTTCAATAATCCTATTGCGGCAGCTCTGTCTGGTTCTACTATTACGCTTTCAGTATTAACAGATTTCAATCCTGCTATGATATCTGTTATAATAGTTTGCGGATCTTCAGATCTAGGGTTATCGCTTGTTATTACAATTTTATCTGAAAGACGTTCCGCAATAGAGCCCATTTTGGGGCGTTTTGTGGCATCTCTGTCACCGCCGCAGCCAAAAAGACAAATAAGTTTGCCATCTTTCGGAGTAATTTCTCTTGCTGATTTTAAAACGTTTTCAAGGCCGTCAGGTGTGTGAGCGTAATCAACAATGACTAATGGTTTTTTTGCTACAACCTCAAATCTTCCGGCTACCCCTTTTACGTTTTGTAATGCTTTCAGGGCTGTTTCAATGTCAATACCTTGTGCAAGAGCTGATGTTACTGCAGCAAGAACATTATAAACACTGAACATACCGTTCATATGGAGATTAACTTTGTGTTCTCCTACAATCCCGCCACAGCGTTCATTATGCCCATTAATTTTGCAAGGTAGGCTTGATACAAGTGTAAATTCTGCGCCATTAAGTGAGAAATTAATATCTTTAGCCATAACATCACTTTGTTGCTTTATACCGTATGTATAAATTTTTACACCTTTAGCAATGACGCTTATAAACCGATCTCCGTATTCATCATCAGCATTTATAACGGCAAAATTGCCTTCTTTAAGGCGTTCAAAAAGCAGTGCCTTTGCTTTAAAGTAATTTCCCATTGTAATATGATAGTCCAGATGATCCTGTGTTAAGTTAGTAAATACGGCTCCGTTAAATCTGCATCCTCCCACGCGGTTCTGCTCCAGAGCGTGCGAACTTACTTCCATAACAACATTATCAATTTTTTCGACATCCTTAATCATTCTCAAAGTTGCCTGTAATTCTGGAGCCTGTGGGGTTGTATGTTTTGCATCTCTGTATTCGCCGTTTGATGATAATTTATAACCCAGTGTTCCAATTAGTGCACATTTTTGATTATTTTCTTCAAAGATTTTCTGGATTAAATGGGTAACTGTTGTTTTCCCGTTTGTACCTGTCACACCTATAATATTTATGCCTTTGGACGGGCTTGAATAAAATCTGTCTGCGATATCGGCAATTTTATGCCGGGTTGATGCTACTAATATCTGCGGAACTTTTGTTCTTTCAATTTTTTTTTCGGCAAGAATTGCAACTGCTCCCTTTTCAATTGCATTGAGAGCAAATTCATGACCGTCAGTATGCTCTCCTACAAGACAGACAAAAATATCACCTTTTTGGGTGGTTTTTGAGTTGTAAGAAATGCCTGTTATATCAATATTGTTAAAGTTTATTAAATCTTTATAGTCTAAATATTCAATAAGTTCGTCAAGTTTCATTTATATCTCCTTTGTCTGTTTGTTATTAGAGGGTGTAACTTTATCAGGTTTAATATTAAGAATTCTTGCAATCTGAACGGCAACTTCGTGGAATACCGGACCTGCAACTGTATTACCCCATATTGCACCGACTTTAGCGCTGTCCACCATAACATAAATCAAAACCTGAGGATCTGATGCGGGGAAGTAGCCTATTGTAGAGGTATACATATATGGAGTATAGCCAGAGCCGCCTTCTTTAGGTTTTCTTGAGGTTCCTGTTTTTGCTGCAAGATTATACTTATCCATTTTTATAATAGTTTTTCCGTTGTTTATTGCAGAAGCCAAAAGTCTTGTTATAGCCTGTGCTGTTTCTGGCTTGACTACCTGTGTATGGTGAATTTTATTATCATATTCTTCCTGGGAATATTTTATGACATGCGGAGTTATTCTGACTCCGTTGTTTGCGAGTGCTTGAACTGCAGAGATCATTTGAATTGCAGTAACTGAAGTCCCGTATCCGTAAGACATTGTCGCATGTGTGCCTTGATCCCAGTAAGTCCAGTAAGGAAGCAGCCCTGATGATTCGCCGGGAAGATCTATCCCTGTTTTAGTACCAAGTCCGAATTTTTTGAGAACTCCGTAAAATTCTGCTGGGGACATTGTTTTTGCAATATTAATAGAGCCTATGTTGCTTGAATGCTCAAAGAGGTATTCAAGCGTAATATTCCCGGGGTATGGATGAACATCATAGTCATAGTTTTTAATTTCCCATTTGCCTATTGTGGTTTTTCCTGTGTCAAGAACAGTTGAGTGTTCATTGATTTTCCCTAAATCCATTGCGCTTGCAACAGTTATTGTTTTAAAAGTAGATCCAGGCGGGAATACATCAGTTAACGTCCAGTTTTTGAGCTGCTGAGGTGTTGCTTTTTTGTAATTGTTCGGGTCAAATGTAGGATAGAGCGCGTAGGCGAGAATTTCTCCGTTTTTTGGATTCATAACAATTACGGTTCCGCGTTCGGCGTGTTTTTCTTTAACCATTTTTTCAATTTCTTTTTCGCATACGTGTTGAATTGCTGCGTCAATGGTCAAGATTACATCTTCGCCTTTGGGGTTTGTCGTAGTTGCAACAGGGTCAGTTGTAAAGTTATATATGATTTTACCGTCACGTGTTTTTTGAAATTTCACTGTATTTATTACATGTTCAAGCCTGTCTTTTGCGGTGTATTCAACCCCGTTTGCTATATCCGCATCAAAGTTATAGTATCCTAAAATATGAGCGGCAAGCGTTCCCTGTGGATATTCTCGTGTGTTTTTTTTGCCTAAGCTTATTTCTCGCAGATGAAGTTTTGCAATTTCTTTTGCTGTTAATCTGTCTACGTCTTTTTTTAGTGTAATGACAGGCCCCGGCTTTTTCAATTTTTGTAGCAGAGTGTCTTTGGGCATTTTTAAAAGGGGGGCAAGTATTTTTGCAAGTTCTTCCGGAGAGTGATCGTAGTCTGCAGGATGTGCGTATACATCAGAGTAAACTTTATCAGTTGCAAGTTTTATGCCTGTTCTGTCAAAAATGTCTCCGCGCATTGAAAAAATTCTTCCGACCCTCTGACTTCTTGCACGGGCTCTGTATTTCCCGATATCTACAACCATTATAAAAAACAAATAGATTATCAACAGGGTCATAAATCCGGCAAAGAATATATGTAAAAATCCCATTATTTTATCAAATGTTTTGCTTCGTTTTTCTATATCGTTTTCCGGCTCTCTTTTTCGCAATCTTTCTCTCAAAACATATCCCTCTTTATTATTTTATTTTAACATAAGGAAGAACAAAGTATTTAAATATTAAATAATTTTAACTTTGTTATATAATACAATTATGAAGAAATTATTTTTATTAATTGGGTTAGTATTATTAGGAAGTCAGGCTTTTGCTTTCGATATTGTGTATCCTAAAAAAAATGATGTAATAATAAATGCAAAATCAACATTTTTTGTTGGTTCATCTGATACTCCGCTGACAATTAACGGACAGGATGTTCCGCTGCATCCGACAGGAGCTTTTGCCTATGTAGTTCCTCTGAATACTGGCTCAAATACTTTTGTTTTACAATCTGCTGAACAGAGAGAAATTTTCGTTATTACGAAACCTGTTGTTAAGCAGTCAAGCTTACCACCGGCAGTTTTTTCTCCTTTTAGAGCAAACAAAATTTTTACTGTAACAACTGATGATGCACCACTGCGT
Source organism: Candidatus Gastranaerophilales bacterium (assembly GCA_944326015.1). Classification (GTDB taxonomy): domain Bacteria; phylum Cyanobacteriota; class Vampirovibrionia; order Gastranaerophilales; family Gastranaerophilaceae; genus Stercorousia. Next base: position 10,682 of record CALVCJ010000042.1, on the reverse strand, counting down.
TCAATACCGATTGATGCAGGAATTAACCGAATGGCGCATTTGCCAAGGGATTTAAAATTGATTACTGACGGTGAAAAGGCGGGTTTTTACCGCGTTGTTCTCGGAAAAGACAAACATGGATGGATTTCTAAAACAAATGTTAGGCCGGATACTTCAAATAATTGTGATTTATCAGAGTTAAGCGGTTACGAATATCTGGATGATGAGGATTATTTTATATTTGTCTTTCATCTGACAAGAAAAGTTCCGTTTGAAATGATTGAAGGAAAGCCGTTTTCAATAAAATTTTATAATATAAAAGGACAACCTGAAAACACTTTTGTGATGAATTTACCTGTAAACGACATACTTAGCGACCGTAAACTAATGGGCTACAGCGGAGAGTATAATGGAAATGATTTTATACTTAAAGTCAGAAAACCTATAATTACAAATTCAAGACGGCCTTTGCATAATATCAGGATTGCGATAGATGCAGGTCATGGCGGTGAGGAGGCTGGCGGCATAGGCTGTCTTGGTGATAAAGAAAAAGATATTAATCTGTCTTTTGCAAAGTATCTGGAAACCGAACTTAAAAAACGAGGAGCAAGAGTAATTATGACGCGTTCAGACGATAATTATGTTAGCCTCAAAGACAGAGTAGAAATCGCAAATTACGGAGATGCTGTTGTATTTTTAAGTATTCACGCAAACGCGTTACCCGATGGTGCAGATCCTAATAAAAATCGCGGAACAAGTATTTATTATTATTATCCACAATCCAAACCTCTTGCTGATATAATTATGGATACTGTTGTTTCAGAAGTCGGCGTACCTAATGATAAAGTAAGACAGAGAAGTTTAGCCGTTATTCGAAATACAAATGCCTTGAGTATTTTAATAGAAGTATCTTATCTTATAAATCCTGAAGATAATGCAAATTTGATAAATCCCGAATTTCAAAAACATTATGCAAAAGCTATTGCAGACAGTCTTGAAAAGTATTTTGAAAAATAAGTTCTATTCGTCTGCAAACATGAAATTTTTTGGAAGCTCAGCAAATACCATGGCCGTAAATATTTTGGGATCTGTTTCAAATGCTTCTGCTAATCTGTAGAATGTTGAGATTTGCGGATCTTTTTCACCTTGCAGAATTTTGCTGACAATAGACGGAGGAATGTCATAAGAAGCAGCAATTGTTGTTGCTGATTTACCTGCTGATATTTTTCTAAACGCTCTGGATAAAGCCTGCTTAAATATATCTAATTTTTCTTTTTCTATCATTTAATTTATTTAATGGCAATCAAAATAATATCTCATTCACGAACGTAAAAATATTAAATATATTATATGTAATAAAGTAAGGATTTGATAGATAAAAGTTCAAATATATATTTATTTGCGCACAGAACCTTTTATTTTACAACAGCAGATTAGTGGTTTTATTAGTATGTGAAAATTGTTATCATTGTATTAGAAAGGATAAATATAATATGAGCTGGGTTTATTTGATACTTGCAATTATTTTTGAAATATTTGCAACAACATTTTTAAAAATGTCAAACGGATTTTCTGTTTTAATGCCGTCAATCGGAACGGTTATTGGTTATGTATTATGTTATTTATTTTTATCTTATGCTTTGATAACGATTGACATGAGTGTAGCTTATGCAATATGGGGATCTCTGGGAATTTTGTTGATAAGCGTAATCGGAATTGTATTTTTTCATGAAAGTGTAAGTTTTTTGAAAGTTGTCTCAATTGCCTTAATAATTCTCGGCACCGTCGGTTTGAGGCTTGCAAGCTGAGAGCAGTGAGCTTTCAAACTTTCCCTCCCTAATCAGGGAGGGAGTAAGGGTGGGTAAACAATTAGTTATATAAAAAACGCTACCCATCCAAACCTTCCCTAATGAGGGAAGGTTTTATTATAAACAAGTCTGGAAGGGGTTACATTTATAAATGTAACAAAATGTAAAAACGAATTTAAAAAGGCTGAAACCCTTACTATAATCCCTATAGGATAGGATAGGATAGGATGAATTGCGCCTCTGTCAATAATTTTTGCCTGAATGTTTTTATAAAAGAGTAAGGTAAATTCTAAATATCAGAAAGGAGAATAATTATGTCAACAATTGGAGTTCGTGCAGCAAAGGAATTAGGTATTCCATTAAAACAGTTGGTTAATGTATTAAATACCCAAACGAATTTGGGTAAAGTGGAATTGATGAAAGCTAATGGTGCCTTAACCCAATTAGGGAAAGATGTGTATCAAAAAGAAAAAGTTCTTACCAATACAAAGTCTTTACATCCTTATATTGATGCCCTAAGAAATAAAGCGCAGCAACTTATTGAACCGTTTAAATCAATTTTACAAAAATAATACATAGGTCTGGCTTCAGCCAGACCTATGTTTATCTTCATATCTTTTTAATAATTATTTTCCTGTTACGTAATTTAATAATGTTCTGACACCTGTGCCTGTCGCACCTGCTATGAATTCTTTCTGTGGTTTTTCAAGATAGGCAGTGCCAGCGATATCTATGTGGCACCATTTTGTATCTTTTACAAATTCCTGTAAGAATAATCCTGCAGTAGATGCACCGCCATAGCGCGATCCTGTGTTTTTCATATCTGCAATGTCGGATTTCAGGCTGTCCATATATTCTTTGAACATCGGCAGCTGCCAGTAAGTTTCGCCAGAATCTTTTGCTGTTTTAATCAAGCGTCCTATCATTTCTTCATCGTTGCCCATAATACCTGATGCAACTGTTCCGAGAGCTACCATGCAGGCGCCTGTCAGAGTTGCAATATCAATAACTTCATCAACTCCGAGTTCACAGGCATAACATAGTGCATCTGAAAGTGTTAATCTGCCTTCTGCATCTGTATTATCTACTTCAATTGTTTTTCCGTTTTTGGCGGTTAAGATATCGCCCGGTTTGTATGAAGAGCCTGAGGGCATATTTTCACAGGCTGCGATAATTCCGTGGACTTCCATATCAGGTTTAAGCTCCGTTAAAGCTCTCATTACACCTAAAATACATGCCGCGCCTGACATATCATCTTTCATTGTAAGCATTGATGAAGGCGGTTTAATATCAAGTCCGCCTGAATCAAAGCAGATGCCTTTTCCGATAAGTGCTATTTTTTTCTTAACGTTTTTACCTGTATATTTCATGTGAATGAATTTTGGCGGCTGTACGCTTCCCTGTCCTACTGCCAAATAAGCGCCCATTCCCATTCTTTCGATTTCATCTTTATCAAATACTTTAGTTTCAATCCCTTCTAAACCTTTCGCGATTTCAGCAAGTTTTGAAGGTGTTGCAATTTGAGCAGGTGTATTTGCAAGATCTCTTGTGAATTTCATTGCTTCACCGAACACAATTCCTTCCTGAACATCGCTTTCAGAAAATTTTGCGAATGTAATTTCATCGAGATGGTGTGCTTTTTCGGATTTATATTTGTCGTAGGCATAATCTGCAATCATTGCACCGATTGCAGCGGATTTGCCGTAATCTGCATTTACATCAAAATCAAATACAGCATTTTTTGCTTTAACCTGATGAAGCTTTTTAACAGCTTTTGCAACAGCTTCTCTCATTTTATTGTGGTCAAATTCTTCTTTTTTGCCGAAACCTATAACAAGGATTTTACCGGAAGGAATTTGTCCTAAAGTGTGCAGTAAATATGTTGTGCCGAATTTGCCTTCAAAATGATCTTTATCTACTGCATAAGTATTGGCAAGCTCCTGTGATGTTTTTTCATCTTCAAACTTGTTAATAACAAGAACTTCTGTGGATGTGTTTTTTACGTCTTGTGAAACTTTAATTTTCATATCTGTCTCTCCTTTAACAATTTTAGTATACATTTTTTTTTAAGAATTGTAAATTAAAAATTTTTGCTAATAGCAAAATTTTGCTTTTACAAATTTTCATGAGATAGAAATGAGGTAAACAAATGGATTTAAAAGTAAGTAACAATTATAAACCAGCTTTCACCGCTCAATTAAGAGGGACTGCAATAAGATCTGCACTCAGAAATGCAAAAGACGGTTTTCAAATCGGAGAAGTAAGCGAAATACTCAATAGAGCATCAGAGATGGGAGATTCTGCCACAATAATTAACTGCGGTGCGGACGGTACAGTTACAGTAAGTAATGACAAGTTTGGCATTTCCACTTATAAATATAAATTAAAAAAATATGAACAATCTGACAATCCGGCTTTAGATTTGTTGAGAAATTTTAGCAGTGAAAACGGTATATTGAAAACTGAATATAATTTATTTAATTATATTTTTGAACACAGTAAGAGTATGGTTTCCAAAAAATCTAAATACAAATTCTATTCCTCTTTGCCATTAAGCGGAACAACAAAAGGAATGCTTGATTCCGCAGCTAAAAAGCAGGGAATTATTCCTGCTACTCCTATGCCCGGAATAGAAGCTAAAACTCCTGAAGAAGAGTTAGAAAAGTTTAAATCAATTATTTTGAAAAATTTTGAACATTATGTTTAATACAAAAATTAATGTATCAAAAAATAAATTTAGACTATACAAATATATATTTACATGCTATGATATTGACAGATGTAGTAGGTAAATATTTTTTGGAAATATATGCAATAAAATTCACTTAAAATAAAATTTAATTGAAGCTCGATAGGATATATGTATCGGGCATTGCGTGTATTATTAAAAAATAGAAAAGGATAAGGTACAAAACTTTATGGACTTTTTATTGATTATTGCGATTATTGCAGTAATAGCATTAATTGCTGTGCTCTTTGTCCAGCAGAGCAAAACCAAATCCGTGCTTCAATCTGTTGAAAAAGACAAAAAAGCACTGGAAGAAAAAGAAAAATTGCTTCTTAAAGAGGCAAAAATTAAAGCAATTGAAGAATTACAGGATGACAGGGAAAAACTTAACGAAGAAGAAAGAGAAAGACGTCAGGAGCTTACAAGACAGGAACAAAAACTAGCAAAACGCGAGGATATGCTTGAAGATAAAATTCAAGAATATACTGAAAAAGATTTGCAGGCGCAGAGAAAGTTGGATGAACTTCTGGAAAAAGAAGATTACCTGGCTGAAATTGTTCAAAAACAGACAACTGAACTTGAAAGAATTTCCGGTATGTCTGCTGAAGAGGCAAAAAATATGCTTCTGGACCAATTAAAACATGATTTGGCTCAAGAGCAAATGCAGCTTATCAGGGAAAATGAAGTTAAAATAAAAGAAACATCATTGGAAAAAGCAAAAGAAATATTGTCCACTGCAATGCAAAGATGTATGATTGAACAGGTCGTTGAAACAACTGTTTCAGTTGTAGCTTTACCTAACGATGAGATGAAGGGGCGTATAATAGGTCGTGAAGGGCGTAATATAAGAGCGTTGGAAACTTTGACCGGTGTTGATTTGATTATTGATGATACACCTGAAGCCGTTGTATTATCAAGTTTTGATCCTGTAAGACGCGAAATAGCAAAACTTGCACTTGAAAAACTGATTGTAGACGGTCGTATTCACCCTGTCCGTATTGAAGAAATGGTTGAAAAAGCTCAGGATGAAATTGGTAAAAAAATCTGGGAAGAAGGCGAAAATGCTGCTCTTGAAATGGGTGTTATGGGCTTGAATAAGGAGCTTATAAAAACTCTCGGTCGACTTTATTACAGAACAAGCTACGGGCAGAATGTCTTGAAACATTCTCTTGAAGTCGGCCATATTGCAGGCATGTTAGCTGCAGAAATCGGTGCAAATGAAAAAATCGCAAAACGTGCAGGACTTTTGCATGACATAGGAAAAGCTGTTGATCAAACTCAGGAAGGCACCCATATTCAGCTCGGGGTTGAACTTGCGTCAAGATACGGAGAACGGCCTGAAGTTATCCATGCAATAGAAGCCCACCATGATGATGTTGTTGCAAACACAATTGAAGCAGTTCTTGTAAAAGTTGCCGATGCAATTTCAGCAGGCAGACCCGGTGCAAGACGCGATACTCTTGAAATTTATATTAAACGTTTGCAAAAGATTGAAGAAATCGTTAACAGCTATGAAGGTATTAAACAGTCATTTGCTGTTCAGGCAGGACGCGAAGTCAGAATAATTGTTGAAGCTGAAAAATTTGATGATCTCGCGTCACAGAAACTCGCAAGAGATGTTGCAAAACGTATTGAAGATGAACTCGATTACCCGGGACAAATCAGAGTTACTGTTGTAAGAGAATTCAGAACAACAGAAATAGCAAAATAGAAGGCAAGTAGTTCAGAAGACAGGAGGGCAAGCTAATAACAGATAACAGCCTGACTTCCTGCCCTCTGGATATATAAATTATGATAAAGAGTGATGATGAAACATTAAAAATATTATTTTTCGGCGATCTGGTTGGCAGACCGGGACGATTTGCCGTACGGGATTTTTTGAACGGGGAATTCCAATGCATAGAGACCAGTTCAACTGTTCAATCGATAAATTATTCAACTTTTGTAATTGCCAATGTCGAAAATGCATCTCATGGGTTTGGACTAACTGAAAAGAATTATAATGAATTATCCGGATACGGGATTGATTGTATGACATCCGGGAATCATATCTGGGATAAAAAAGAAATTTTTAACTACATTGATAGTGCTGATAAATTAATCAGACCCTTTAATTACCCTGAAAATACTCCAGGTGTCGGAAGCCGTATTTTTGAAACAGAGAACGGTGTTAAAGTAGGGGTTATAAATGTCCTTGGCAGAGTTTTTATGGCGCCTGTTGAATCTCAGTGGACTGTTGTAAAAGATGAAATTGAGCGTTTAAAATCAATTACCCCTGTTGTGATAGTTGATTTTCATGCAGAAGCTACCGCCGAAAAAATATGTTTTGGAAAATTTTGTTCAGAACTAGGTGTAAGTGCATTTTTGGGAACTCATACTCATGTGCAGACAGCCGATGAACAAATTATTAATAATATGGGCTATATAACAGACGCAGGTTTTTGCGGTGCGGCTGAAAGCGTTATCGGAATGGACTATAAAACTTCTCTTAACCGTTTTACAACTGTTATTCCCGAGCGGTACGATGTAGCGGACTGTAATGTCGTCCAGATAAATGCTGTTGAAGTAGAAATTAGTCAAGTCAGCGGGCATACTGTCGCTATAAAAAGAGTTTTTTGTTATGCAGATAAGAGTAAAAAGGAAGAGGAAAATGAAAAGTGATTTGCACATTCATACATTCTACTCAGACGGTGTTTTCTCGCCTGAAAAGATAGTTGACACAGCAATAGATGTCGGACTTCAAGCAATTGCTTTGACCGATCACGATAATGTTTTATCGTACAAAGTCGCAAAAGATTATTTAAAAAAACAACATAAAGAAGATAAATTAGAAATTATTCAGGGTATTGAAGTTAATACGCTTTATAAAAATTATGAAGTTCATATTTTGGGCTACTTTATGGATGTAACAGACAGCGATTTTCAGGAATTGCTAAAAATTCAGCAGCAGGCACGTGTAAAACAGACCAAGGAAATCTTGAGCCTGTTAGCAAAGAAAGAAGGAATAAGAATAAAGTTTGACGACATAAAAAAACAGGTGGCAGAAGGCGGCAGTATTGGCAGACCCCATATTGCAAAAGCTATTACAAGTGCCGGCGGTACTACAAGTGTTATGGAAGCTTATTCAAAATATATCCATGACGATTCTCCGGTTTATGTTCAGAGAAAAACAGTAACCCCTCAAGACGCCGTTGAGATAATTTATGACGCCGGCGGAGTTCCTGTAATTGCTCATCCGCATGATCTGGATATTGCGGAAAGTTTGATTAAAGAACTTATGCAGTACGGTTTGAGAGGGATTGAAGCTTACCACAGAAAACACACTCCTGCATGTGTTGAATATTTTTCATCAATGGCGGAAGAACTCGGGCTCATTGTAACAGGCGGATCAGATTTTCATGCCCCCAATATTATGAACGGTCAGATAATTCTCGGTAAAAATTTCGTTCCAGAGTGGGTGTATGATAAATTAATTGAAGAAAAAAAACGTATTGATATGGCATAAATAAGAGGCTTCTTTATGACAGTGAAAAATAAGTGGAAACTTGAATATTCAATAGCATTATTTGTCATGTTGGGAGTAATTTTGCTTATAATGCCTGTTTCAATAGAAAATTCAAGGCAGGCGAATTTTATTTCCAGATGGAATGAAAAATTAAACCGTGTAGAATATATGTTTTCGGTTATTAATGCTCACATAACTGATGATATGATTAAGAGCATGAACAAAGCTAAAACTTCACAGGAGCGTGAAGAATTATTATTGACTATTGTAAAGCCGTATCTGCGTGTTAATACTGAAAATTATCCGATAAGACATTACAAACCGCGTTATATGAATGGAGCACGTGTTTATAAAGGTCAGACTTATTATTTTAATGATTTTTATTTTGCAGAAAACAATACTATTATAGGTTTTAAAGATATTAAAACAGACAAATCTTCAGATATCTGGTTTTTAATGATGTTTGATATAAATGGACTATTACCTCCGAACAGGTGGGGGAAAGATATTTTTGGCATAAATATTTATGACGGCGGGAAAATAGAACCTTTCGGTTTTGACAAGTCTATGGATGAGTTGCGAAAAGACTGCTCAGAGTCAGGTTCTGGTGTTGCTTGCTCCTATTATTACAAAATAGGCGGAGGGTTTGATGAATGATATAAAGCGTGTTTGCGTATTCGCATCTTCCTGTAATTATCTTGAACAATCATTTTACAGTGAAGCTGAAAAACTCGGGAATCTGTTAGGCAAATCCGGTTTTGATATGGTATATGGCGGAAGTTCACTGGGACTTATGTGGGCTTGTGCTAAAAAAGTTAAAGAAAACGGCGGGCAGATAATCGGTGTTATGCCTGAAAAATTACATAATATGGGAGTTAATACCGATGAATGTGTCGAGTTGTATATTACTCCATGTATGCGCAGCCGGAAAGCCAAAATGGACGAAATATCGGATGCTGTTGTCGCACTTCCTGGAGGTTTCGGGACTCTTGAAGAGTTATCGGAAATGATTGTGCAAAAACAATTAGGTTATAATAACAAACCTATAGTAATTTTAAACACAAACAATTTTTATGATAAATTAATCGAATTTTTAGATGAAGTAATTGAAAAGAAATTTGCATCCAAAAATGCCCGCGAGCTCTTTTTTGTCGCTTCATCGCCTTTGGTAGCTGTTGAATATTTGAAAAATTATATCCCGCAGAGTGCTCAGGTTACAAAAGAACATATTTACAATAGGTAAATTTTTTTAATACTGCAGCATAGAAACAGTCCTCGGGGAGTCTGTTAATTTTTCTCTGCCGTTAAGATTTGTTAGTTCAATTAGAAATGCAATACCGACTAAATTAGCGCCTGTCTTTTTAACAAGTTTGCAGGCTGCTTCAGCAGTTCCGCCTGTCGCAAGCAGATCATCTACAATTAAAACATTTGCGCCTTTTTCAAAAGCATCTTTATGAACTTCAATTTTATCTGTGCCGTATTCAAGTGAGTATTCCTGAGAATACGTTTCGGCAGGTAATTTGTTGGGTTTTCTGATAGGAACAAAGCCTGCATTGAGTTTGTAAGCCATAGGCATCCCGAAAATAAATCCTCTGCTTTCAATTCCTGCAACATAATCAATTCTTACATCTTTGAATTGTGCACAAAGATAATCTATCATAACTTTTAAGGTTTCAGGCTCTTTCAGTGCTGTTGTAATATCGCGGAATATAATTCCTTTTTTGGGGAAATCAGGAACTGATCTGATTTTATTCCTTACGTCTATAATTGTTTCAGTTGTCATTTTATTCATTTCTCCTTTTTATTATTTATTATTTTCGGCAAGTATTTGTTTTAATTTTTCTCTGTATTTTTCTGTATATTCTTTTGTTTTCTGCAATTCTTTTTTTATAAAAGCTTTTATGCTTGCTTCTTCTTCCAGTACAAGTCCGTGTGCGGTTTTGCCCCAGTTCATATCTTTTTTCATAAAAAGAATTTTAAAGCATATATATAAAACAAGCGGGAACCAGATTATGAAAAGATAAACAGATGTTTCCAATGCTTCAAAAGTCGCATCGAGTCTTGGCATGTAATCGTAGCGCCTCAAAGCATATCTGGCACCAAAAAAGAAGCCGAATCCGATTGCACATCCGATAACAATTGAAGAATACAGCATGTGTGGCGGAGCTTGCTTTGCGAGAACTTTAAACCCGCGGATTAAAATTTCCATGACAAACCACCCTGGCATAATAAATTGAGTTATATATGCTGTCATATCAAGGCTCGCGCGTAGAGACATGTCTTTAGAAAACAAAACATCTCCTGCATATTCAAGATATCTTCTGATTGTTCCTTCAAGCCAGCGTCTTCTCTGTCTGTAAAGCGGTCTTAAATATATAATTCCTTCTTCATAAACAACTGCATCGGGACAAAATCTTATATCCCAGCCTTTTATATGCAATTTTGTAGACATATCAAGATCGTCAACAAGTGTATAATTGTTCCAACCGCCTATATCTTCTATTGCCTGACGTTTAATAAGTTCACCGTTTCCTCTGAGTTCCACAGCACCCTTAATGGAATCTCTGCCGACCTGAAAATGTGTATCCATTGTGTATTCATTGTTCTGGCATCTTGTTAGAAGATTTACGTTTTTGTTTCTTATAACTTTTCTTGCCTGAAC
>CALVCJ010000041.1 GCA_944326015.1 Candidatus Gastranaerophilales bacterium | reverse complement strand
GTATAATTAAACACTTTTAGCTCACGGATTTTGTCTAGTCCGGAGGTGAATTCTGTGCCAACATATTTCAAGCGGCGGTCAGAAGGGGCTGTTACTGTACCTGTTAATGTTCCGAATACTGTTAAGTCGCCTGCTATGTATACTAATGCATCATCGCTTCCAATAAATACGGCTTCAGCATTATTAGTATCATAGTTACTACCGCTAGGAATAGTATTTCCGCTATTTTTGCCTATACAGGTTTTATTAGAACCTGTAAATCCACTACAAGCACCAGAACCAATAGCTGTGTTATAAGAGCCGGATATGTTGGAAGCCAGGGTAGAGTCATTACCAATTGCAACATTAAAGCTGCCTGTCGTATTCCTTGATAGAGGATTGTAACCAATCGCAACATTCTTACTGCCTGTCGTATTACTATTGAGATTATACCGCCCCACAGCAACGTTATCGGCACCTGATATATTACTCATAAGGCTATTGTATCCTACGGCAACATTATATTCGCCTATTGTATTATTCGACAGGCTACCAGAACCCACAGCAACGTTAAAAATACCTGTTGTATTATCATTCAAAGCCGCCGCCCCTAAAGCCACGTTGTTATTTCCTGTAGTATTCTTACTTAAGGCTGCGAGACCAATTCCAACGTTATTGAAACCCTCTGTATTTGCACCCATTGTAGCAAATCCCATTGCTATGTTGTTGTTCCCTTTGTTGTTCCCTGCAAGTGCAGAGAAACCCAATGCAATATTATTAGTACCTGTGTCATTCCAACCCATTGCCTGAGTACCTATAGCAATATTTTGGACGCCGGTACCTGCGCTATAACCCATTGCCTGAGTACCTATAGCAATATTTTGTTCACCGGTTGTAGTGGAATATAACGCATTAGAGCCAATTGCAATATTTTGTTTACCTGTTGTATTTTGGTTTAAAGCAGCATTTCCAACTGCGATATTATCGCTGCCGGAGCTATTGTAATACAAAGCACTGGCACCTACAGCAACATTTTGTGTACCAGTAAGATTGTCGCTGGAATGGCCTTTCAAAGCATTATAACCAACAGCAGTGTTCCTTGAACCGGTATTCTTATAAAGTGCTTGATAACCTGTTGCGGTGTTATAGGAGCCGCGAGAATTCGTGTACAATGCCTGATAACCTGTTGCGGTGTTATAAGAGGCCTCTGTGTTGCCAGGATTAGTTGATCCGTAACATGGTTTATTTGTATTATACAAAGCCTGATAGCCTAAAGCTACATTTGCATAACCATCCTTGTTTCTATACAATGCTTGAGAACCCAGAGCAACATTGTATCTGCCGCAGCAGTTGCTATACATCGCCTGATATCCGACTGCAGTACTATTACTTGCCTCTCCATTTCTACTCATTGCCTCATAGCCGACTGCGACATTATACCCACCTGTTGTGTTTTGATTCAATGCAAAATTACCCACAGCCACATTACGCTCGCCGCTATTATAATATAAAGAAGCTACACCTACACCAACATTATCATCAATCTTATTTGTAGAATTGCCCATAACATTCTGCCCTATACCAATATTTCGAAATGAATCTTCAGTGTTCCGTAAAACGCCATAACCTATTGCAACGTTTCCATAACCACCGCCAGTAGTTTCACTCTCATTACAAGCACTGTTTTCTTGTAATGCTCTATTACCAATGGCAACGTTATTGGCACAGGTATTATTTTTTAATGCTCCAATTCCTATTGCTATACTACGCTCCCCGTCATCTGAGCCGTCACCCAGAATTATGTTGTAATGACCAAGCTCAGAATCCGGTGAAGAAAACTGTAAACGGCCAATAGTTGTGCCGTCGTCCTTAAACGATAAATGTACAGGTAAACTTGAAGTTGAATTTATGATTAAACGGGCATTGTCATCAGATTCAAGCTTTTCCGGCTGACCTAACATAGCTACCTGTGAACTACCCAGTCCAAAGTATGCATCAATCCCGTTTTCAGCATAATGCCACGGTGTTGACTGATCTGTCCTGTTACGGGTCGTCATAACAGGCGCCATTGCAGCCAATACTATACTTAATATTAACATGACAACCATCATTTCGGCTAATGTGAAACCAAAATGTCGATTTTTTACTTTTTTAAATTTCCCCGAAATATAGTCAGGAGTACTTAAAAGCGCCCCCCCCCCGCAAATATGATTCATTTCTCTTATTTTCATAATTCCACTCCTTGTTTTTGAAAGTATATTTTTATTATAACCTGTTTTATAAAATATTTCAATATAAATATAGGTATTTAACAATTTTTGTTAAACACTAAATTATCTTTATCAAAATCAACAATAACTTTATTTCCTTTGACTATTTCACCTTCAAGTATTTTCATTGACATAGGAATTTCAACCAGCTGTCTTATCACTCTTTTGAGAGGTCTTGCTCCATACAACGGCTCGTAACCTTCATTTGCAAGATAATTTTTCGCACTTTCGCTTATTTCCAGCTCAATATCCTGGTCTGCAAGACGTTTTTTAAGCAAGTTTATCTGAATATCTGCAATTGATGTTAATTCATTAAGAGTTAATGCATTAAATGTAATAATTTCATCAATACGGTTAAGAAATTCGGGTTTAAACTTTTGTTTCAAAGCATCATTAAGCGCCTGTTTTTTCTCATCAGCGCTGAGGTTTTCGTCAAGAATGGCGTCACTTCCAAGGTTGCTTGTCATTATTATAACGGTATTTTTAAAATCAATAAGTCTTCCCTGCCCGTCAGTCAATCGTCCGTCATCAAACATCTGCAGCATAAGGTTAAATACATCTGAATGAGCTTTTTCAACCTCATCGAACAAAACAACCGAATAAGGCTTTCGTCTGACAGCTTCAGTAAGCTGTCCGCCTTCTTCATAGCCGACATAACCCGCAGTTGCACCGACAAGTCTTGATATTGCGGCTTTTTCCATAAATTCCGACATATCAATACGTATAAGAGCATCCTCATCATTAAATAATATATATGCAAGAGTTTTTCCCAGTTCAGTTTTTCCAACCCCTGTCGGACCTAAAAACAAAAAAGTACCTATAGGACGTTTGGGATCTCTCAAACCTGAACGCGAAAGCCGGATTGCATTTGCAATCTTTGTAACAGCTTCATTTTGACCAACCACGCGTTCATGCATAACCTGTTCCATGGATACTAATTTCTTAGATTCATCTTCCATCAGACGATTCACTGGTATACCTGTCCACTTCGCAACTATTGATGCGATATCGTCCTCATCAACTTCTTCTTTCAAAAGGCGTTTTTTACCTGCTTGTTCGTTTATTGTACGTAATTTTACTTCCATGTCAAGCATCTGGCTGTATTTCGCCTCAAGTGTTGCTGACATTGTCGGATTTTTCTTATTCAATTCTATCTGCGCCTTTAATTTTTCTATATTACGCTTAACCGCTGCCGACGAATCTATAAATTTCTTTTCTTTAAGCCATTGTTCTTTCAGCTTTTCAATTTTGCCTTCAAGATCATTTATTTTTTTTATTATCTTTTCAAGTTTTTTCTGTGCTTCATGTGAAGACTCTTTTTCAAGCGCTTTTTTATTCATTTCAAGCTGCATTTTTTCGCGGATAAAAACATCTATTTCTTCAGGCATTGTATCAATTTCAATCCTCAGGGCTGATGCTGCTTCGTCAAGCAGGTCTATAGCTTTATCCGGGAGACATCTGTCTGATATGTAACGATGCGAAAGTTTAACGGCTGCCACAATTGCACTATCCATAATTTTAACACTGTGATAACCTTCATACTTGTCTTTTAAGCCGCGAAGAATGCTTATTGTTGTTTCTATTGAAGGCTCATCCGCCATAACAGGCTGAAAACGCCGTTCCATTGCTTTATCTTTCTCTATATACTGGCGGTATTCATCAGTTGTAGTTGCGCCGATTACTCTTATGCCGCCTCTTGCCAGCATGGGTTTTAAAAGATTCCCTGCATCTGCGCCGCCTTCTGATGAACCGGCACCCATAATTGTATGAATTTCATCTATAAAAAGCATTAAATCATCCGATTTTTCTTCAATTGCTTTTAAAACTGATTTGAGACGTTCTTCAAACTCCCCTCTGTATGATGCTCCTGCAAGTAATGCCCCTAAATCTAAAGATAGTATCTTATCATTTTTTAAAGATTCCGGAACATCTCCTGATACAATACGCTGCGCAAGACCTTCTATAACAGCGGTTTTCCCGACACCCGGTTCCCCTATTATCACGGGATTATTCTTGGAGCGCCTGTTCAAAATCTGTATTGTACGTCGTATTTCATCATCACGCCCGATTACAGGATCAAGCTTGTTATTCCTTGCAAGCTCCGTTAAATCCGTTGTGTATTTCTCAAGTGCTTCATTTTTCTTCCCAGTTTTTGAAGCAGGCGAAGATGAAGAACCTGAAATCTGTTTTGCATCAATTGTTTCCTCTACATTAACAATATTGTTGACTTCTTCCGTCATTTTTTCATAAAGTTCAAGTCTGTTGATGCCGGATTGTTCCCAGAGATAGTTTAAAGTCCTGTTATCAATCCTGAAAAGCGCTAGAAACAAATGTTCTATACTAACCTGATCATCTGCGCGTTTTTCTGCTTCGTCCTGAGCAACTTTCATTAATGCGATAGTTTCTGTCGAAAACCTTACATCAGAAAACTTGCCTCTGGCAAAATACGCGCGCTTGGATAAATAATTATTTAATCTGTCAACTATTTCAGGATTGTCAACCCCTACACGCTCAAGAAGTATCTTAGGCAAATCGTTCTGATCAAGCATCAATGCCAGCATCAAATGCTCGGGCGCAAGCTCCGGATAATTACGTGCAACAACTATGGATTTTGCAGATTTTATAATAGCTTGGACATGATCCGTTAAAAGCATTCATAATTCCTCATTTAAAAAAATTATATACTCAATACCAAAACATAGCATCATACAATTGTTTGACCTTAAATTATTTACGGGTGAATGTTATTCAAACCACTAACTAATGACTTAAAGTTATACCCCCAGCGAAAATCTTCAAACAAATTAAGATAATAATTCTTTATAAGTTCCAGATAAAATGAATTGTCTTTTTTTAAATATCTTAAAAGAAGTTCAACAGGAAGATTACCTCCGCCTCTACCCATACCAAAAACCGTTGCGTCAACACTGTATGCCCCTAGCTCTATTGCTTTTATTGTATTGGTAAAAGCTAACTGCAAATTATTATGCGCATGAAAACTTATGTTATCAAACCCGCAATTTGAAAGTTTGTTATAAATATTCTCAACATCCTCAGGCATAAATGAGCCGAAACTGTCAGCAAAATAAATTGAAGTAAGAATATTTTTGTTTTTCCATTTCTTTAAAATCTCAAAGTCATCAAATTTGTCAGCAGTCATAAGATGTAAAAAAACCTCAAAGCCTTCACCTTGAAAATATTCAACGGCTTTTATTGCAGTGCAGATTTGTTCGGGATAACATGCGACCCTCACACAATCAGCAGTTCTATCAACGGGGCAAACATTCTTTGCATCAACCATTACAACAAGCTTTGATTTTGATGATTTAATACACTCCGGCATAACATAACCTGCTTCAAAATATTCTACTCCTGAATTTTCACATGTCCTCAAAGTTTCCGAAATACATTCATCCGAAAACTTCCACCCATTCAAATGACCGCCGTCTCGCAATGTACAATCCAAAATCTTTGTCATAATTAAAATTATAATATCACGAATTATTAAATCTCACAATCTTTTTCGACTATCCATTTTTTAGGGTCAAAACGAATATCTTTTACATGCAAATTTAACGATTTTAAATAAGGCTCAAACTTTACAAAAATCTGTGTTTTTCTTAATGCAAGCTCTTGCGCTACTATTGCATTTTCACAGGCTATTACCATAACCCCGCCAGCCTGCATTGAATATGGTTTTGACTTCTTTGCAAACTTTTCTCCGGCAGCTTTGCTCCAGAATTTATACAAATTGCTGCGCGTTATTGCTTTTTTAAACTCTTTTTTGCCTAGTAATTCTTCAATTAAAGATTCGCTTGTTACAAAATCTGTATAGAGAACTTTTTTCATTTTCACCATTTGTGTAATATTGTTCACACCTATTTATCTCAGGGAGGAAAATTTATTTATATTTTTTTTGTGTTATCATTAAGTAATGGATTATTCTAAGTTAAATGATATCATAAAATCATCCAAAAATATACTGATTATGTCCCACGTAAACCCTGATGGTGATACACTTGGTTCTATGTGCGCATTATATAGCGTCATACTTGAAAATTTCAAAAAAAAATGCGATATGCTGGCAATTTCAAAAATTCCCTCTATATATTCATACCTCCCTGCTGTGCAAGAGGTTAAACAGCAAGATGATATTGACAAATCAAGAATTTATGATCTTGTAATTAATGTTGATGTCGCATCAATTGACAGAATTTGTGACAGCAGAATTCTTTTTGACAAAGCAAAGTTTACTATAAATTTTGATCATCACAAAACAAATAATGCTTATGCTAATCTGAATTTTATAAATCCGGATGCAAGCTCTACAGGAGAGATTTTATTTGACTGCTTTAACAAAACAGGATGGAAAATCAACCTTAACACGGCAATTTGTCTTTATACGGCAATTCTGACGGATACAGGTTCCTTCAGATTTGATAATACAAAACCTTCAACATTTGAAGCTTCCGCCAAACTTGTTGAAATCGGAGTGCAGCCTTCAGATATTTATAAAAAAATTTATGAATCGGATTCAAAAACACTTGTTATGTTTCAGGCATACTGCATAAGTAAAGCAAATTTTCTTGATGATGACAAAATTGCATATACTGTGGTTTACAAAAAAGATATGGAAAAATTTTCTGCAGGTGACGATTGCATGGAAGGGCTGACAGAAAAATTAAGAGCAATTGTCACAACAAGAATTGCTTTCACAGCTAAAGAAATGAAATCCGGTCATACAAAAATTTCCATGCGCAGTAAATTTGCTGATGTTGCAGAAATTTGTGAAATTTTTTCAGGCGGCGGGCACAAATTCGCCGCAGGATGTACGATTAAGGCCCCTGCAGAAGAAGCCGTGACAAAGATTCTCAGGGAAATAAAAAAAAGAAAAATTTAAATCAGGCAGAAGTTTTTAGCCTTCTATGAGGGAAAAAGGTGAGTTTTAAGGCTTTTATAAGAGGTGTAAAAAGATTAGTTATATCCGTTATAAAAAACGATTTCTACGGCATGGCTGCAGAAATGGGCTTTATGATGGTTATCGGAATTTTTCCATTTATGCTTTTCTTAACCTCCGTTTTCGGCTGGATGGGGAACAAAGATTTAATGTCACCTATATTAAGATTTCTTGCAACATTTATGCCCGAACAGGCAATGGATTTAATATTAAAGGCTCTTTCAGAGGCAATGATATTTTCGCACGGAAGACTGATGGCAATCATCGGCAGCTGCGTAACTCTTATTTTGTCCACCAATGCAATAGCTGTCGTTCTCAAAGGATTAAACAGAGCATACAAAGTCACTGAAACAAGAAATTTTATATATACAAGAGCATTGTCACTGCTCATGGTGTTTGTTGACACTATGGTAATGTTTTTAAGTATTAACTTAATCGTTTTCGGCAAAGCCATAATCAATCTGATGATAAATCATTTTCATATGTCGGCTGGTGTGGCAATAACACTTTTAACCCTGCGCTGGCCGGTTGCATTTGCAGCATTGTTCTTTATGGCATTTTTAAGCTACTATATTCTACCTGATCTTAGAGGAAACGAAAAATTCAAAAGGAAAAGTGCAATACCAGGAACGTGGTTTTTTACAACATTTTGGCTAATTGGTTCCTGGGGGTTTTCAATTTATGTTAATAATTTAAAAACATACAATATGGTGTACGGTACAATTGGAGCTTTTGCTGTTTTAATGGTCTGGCTTTATTATACATCAGTGCTTATTCTAATTGGAGGCGAGATAAATTCGCAGGTTTATAACCAGCTTGAAAGAAAAGCTCAAGAAATAAGAGATGATTTTGCAAAACTTTCAGTAATTGAAAAAATTGTTCAAAAAGTCAAAAAATTTGAAGACAAAAATAAATAATTTGTTAATTTAAAAGTGAAAAATTTTTTTAGTGATAAAATTGAATATGCGAAAGAGAGGAAGTAATTATGATTAATGAAAAACTTGAAAAAGCATTTAACGAACAGATAAACAAAGAATTTTATTCCGAATACCTGTATCTTTCAATGCAGGCATATTTCGAAAGGTTAAATCTGAAAGGTTTTGTAAACTGGATGTCAGTTCAGGTTCAGGAAGAACGCGCTCATGCTATGGGAATGTTTGACTATCTTAACCGCCGCGGAGGTTCAGTTGTGCTCGAAACTATTGCAAAACCTCAAACAGATTGGAAATCACCCCTTGACGTTTTTGAAGATGTACTTAAACATGAAGAATATGTAACTTCAACAATCAACGCCCTTACAGATGTTGCCGATGAAGTTAAAGACCGCGCAGCAATATCTTTCCTTGACTGGTATTTGAAAGAACAGGTAGAAGAAGAAGATAATGTAGGTCAGGTACTGGCTACATTAAGACTTATCGGAGATGATAAAAAAGCCCTTTTAATGCTCGATAAAGAACTTGCAACAAGAACATTTACAGCTCCTGTTATAGAATAACTGATGATTATTACATTTGAAAAAGCTTTTAACATAAAAAAACTCGCAGATCTGGCATCATCCATATGGCATGAATACTGGGTCTGCCTTCTTACACCTGAACAAATTGATTACATGGTCAAAAATTTTCAATCAGAAAAAGCAATAAATTATCAGATACAAAATGAAAATTATGAATATTACTTTATTCTATATAAGAAAGAAATAGCAGGATACTTTGGAATATCAGACAAAAAAGATTATTTGTTTCTATCAAAGCTTTACATAAAAAAAGAATTCAGACATAAAGGTATAGGATCAAAAACCTTTGAAAAAATAAAAAAACTTGCAAAAGGAAAACCAATCACGCTCACTGTTAATAAAAATAATATAAATTCTATAAAAGCTTATAAAAAATGGGGATTAAAAACAACAGATTCGGTCATTACAGATATTGGCTCAGGATTTGTAATGGATGATTATATCATGAAATATACAAGTAATACTTGACAAAAATTCGATGTCTAACTATAATTATTTTATATTTCTATGAGAAAAACTCTATCATTAGTATCTTTAATACATGAAAAAGGTAATCGTTTTATATTAGATAGTTTAAAACGTAACGGTATAGAAGGTCTTGTACCTAGTCACGGTGATATTCTTGTCGTCCTGTATAAATACGAAAAATTAACTATGAAAGACATTGCAGCAAAAATTCATCGTACAAAACCAACAGTTACAGTTCTTATAAATAAACTTGAAAAACAAGGATACATTAAAAGAAACAAATCCGAAAACGATAGCAGAATTACATATATAACACTTACTAAAAAAGGCAGAGAATTTAAGCCAATGTTTGAAAATATTTCAAACGATTTATGTAACATTCTTCATAAAAATCTATCTGCAAATGAAACTAAAGTACTCGAAAGGATTCTTGAAAAAATGATTTAAAAAAATAAAAAATTTTTAATAAATAGTTAGATATAAAATTAAAAAGGAGGTCATTATGGTAAATTATCAAAAAATTGAACTTGGAAAAATCAGTGAAATTATTAAACATGAAAATGGAAAAGTATTCTTACATGATATTCTTGGATTAACTGGCTGCGAAATATCAGTTAATACTGTTCCAAAAAATTTTAAAACTCCATTTAATCATAAACACAAACAGAATGAAGAAGTTTATATTATTTTAAAAGGTGAAGGCATAATTACAGTTGATAACGATCATATTAATGTAAAAGAAGGTTCAGTCATTAAAGTTCTTGCTGCCGCTTCAAGAACTATTGAAAATAAAGGAGATAATGAATTAAGTTTTATATGTATTCAAACTAAAGAAAATTCTCTTAAACAGTTTGGCGTCGGCGATGCAGAATTATGCTAATAACCTGACGCAAAAGACAAAGCTCCCGTAAATATAATGGGAGCTTTTTTTGTATAAGAAGGTGTGTAGAAAAATTTATTTTATCCTGAAGAATGTGAAACTCTATTTTTTGCATTTCTGTAACCGGTTCCAGCCCTGTAACCAGAAATGAAATACATAAAAGGCAGAGCAGGTTCAATCCATTTAAATCCTGAAAGTATACCGGCAGTTGCAATATCATCTGCATGAAGAACTATATCTAAAGCCTCAGGTTTCCTCTCATCATAAATTCCTTTACTGTAAGATCTTTCTTTAAATAACGGATCAAGACATTTTTGGCTGATATAGTTCGCAATATAGCTGCCGCCAACTATTCCGGTTGCCGTGATTCCTGTTAAAATTACAAAAAGTTTTTTAGCAGGTGTAAGAGACTTAATTTTTCCAGCTTTTTCTAATTTTTCGGAAAGAAAAAGGGCAGCACCGGCACCTGCATTACACAAAAATATATTTGCAAGATACTGGTACAAACCCTCTTTGACCTTATCTGCCATCCCTTTTCTATTAATTGTATGCGTTACTTTATCAGCAATAAAACCACCTGTTACACCGCCAAGTACAGGGATTAATCCTAATAAAGATAAACGTTTAATTTCAGAAAAAATTTCCTTTGAATTCAAATTTTTCTTTTCCGGTAAAATTACACTGAAAAGCTCTTGTCTCGCAGGAGATAAAGGAAGTTTGTTTTGTAAAATTTCAATTTGTTTTAGTGAAAGCTCTTTAAATTTAACTGTTTCAAGTGCATTAGAAACATCAGCATCACTAATTTTTTTAACGGCAAGATATTTCTCAACGGCCTGAGCTTGAACTTTTTGAAGTTCTGTAAAATTAACACGTTCCATCAGACCATTAAAAATCTTTTTTCCGCCAATCTTCAACCCTCTTGTTCCTATAAGAGAGGCCAGAATAGTGCTTGAAATTACTATAGCGTTTTGAATAAACTTTTTTTTGCTGCTTTTTTTATATTTTTTACAATAATACACAGAATCTGCAACGCCGTAAATTCCACCGGCACCTATCAAAATTGCCGGCATTTTCTGATCGAGTTTATTCAATATCATTGGCTGATCAACATATTTGCAAAGAGTCGAAATTTTCATCAGTTATCTTATAAATTGTTAGTTACACCTAACTTTAAATCAAAAAAAATATTCTGTCAAGCTATAAATAGCAAAAAAATATTTTTTTTTCACCGGTCAAGAATCATTTTTCGTTTCGAAAATTGTTTTTTACATAAATTGTATACTTACTCTGCCCGAAGTGAGAAAACGTAATTTTTCCAATAGAAGAAGCTCTAAAAAGTCCTGCAACAGGTGAATATTTTACGCTTTGCGGGCTGAAGGAATATTTATAAAAATATTTATCAGTATCGTTCAAAAGGAGAAAATTCTTTTTCTGAAATGCCGGCTTTCTCACAGTTGTTTTATTATCTACAAAATGAGAAATCAGTATAATTTCAGCATCAGGAAAAATTTCTTGAACCTGTCCTTGACTCAACTCCTTTTCTTCGAAAATTTTACCATTATAAACGAGTTCAAAAAATTTTAAATCAGCATTATGACAAGAGATTAAACGTCCGTTAAATAAAAATTCGTAGTCAGAACCGAGCATAATCTCATTATTTTTATATGAATAGATAGAATAATTTCCTGTGCCTGTAGAAGTCTTCTTTGAAATTGAAATTTTGTCGTTAACAGGAGCTCCAACAGAAAAAATGTTATCTTTAGGCGAGTACAAAAGCTGTGTATTATTCAAAACCGGCTTCATATTTGCTGCAAATACAGGTGAACACATTAATGAAAGACCAAAAATAAATATTAATTTTTTCATGAAATCCTCTCTGTTTTTTATAATATTAACATAAAAATAGCAAAAATTAATCAATTGCCCTTACGACTGTAAACGCCTTTCTACAATTGATTGTGTTTATCAGATTTTAGGAAGTTCCCTCTCCCCTTAATCCCATCTCCTCAAGGGAAAAGATATTTTTAAGATGACTGAAAGATTTATGCAAAATCCGATTTACCGTTGAAACGGTCGCGCTTCCGTTACACAAAAAAAAGGAGCAGTAAGACTTTGTCTGTTACCAGACAGAGTCTGAAAGCTCCGTTGGAATTAAGAATAGCTGGAAGTATGAAAAAGATTTAATTATATTTAATACGGATTAATAAGTTCCGGCAATTACCCGATTGTACAATTTTACAAAATAGTTGACTTTATTGATATAAATCATTAAATGCATAATATGCTAAGATATTTTTTCTTAATAATCTTAATATTTTTTGTACTGCCCGCAGGAGCACAGACTGTTTTGAAAGGCAATATTGAGCTAAAAGACAGAATTCTGGCTTTTTTTTCCGATTCAAGTTATGCCGTTATGTATAAAAATGACATGTATCATGTATTTTACTATTCAAATGACGGAAAGCTTATTTATACGGAAGAAAAAGACGGGCTTGAATATCCATACACATCATATAAATATAACGTTTCAGGCAGACTGGTCAATGTAAGTCTCAGAATATCCAATGATGAAACATACATCTATACACCTGATGGAAGTCTGATTGCACACTGGCTTGGTGATAAAGCATTTGATGAACACGGAAAAGTTATTATGACAAGAAAATATGCTCAATAAAGGTTTACAGCTGAATATCATTTTTAGTATTCCGATAAGTTCCTGAAACAAGTTCAGAAAGTTATTATTCATCGTTATTATTTTTTATTTCAAATTCCAAAAATATCTCTGGAATTTTTCTTTTAATCCTAATTTTCTAAATTCGCCTTTTTGAACGGATTCTATTTCAAAAGGTTCCGGCTGAACGGTTCTTGCAAATTTTATATCAGGTTCACCAAAAAGCATTACGTAAGATGCTTTGTAGCCTTTCGGGATTTTTAAATAATCCGGCAATTCAGGCATAATAAGAAGACAAAATTCCGCAAGACCGCACCAGCAGGTTCCAACATTCATACTCTGAGCGTAAAGTTCAAAATAGCTCAATGCAATCATTGGATCAACATTGTAGCAAGGCGCATCAACAGGTGTTGAAACAACAACCATATGTGGAGCGCCTCTAAATACGATATCATTACCATTTAAAAAAGAATTAAGATATTTATTAAACTTGTTAATAATTGTCCTGACAGGTTTTTTAGTTAATGCATCAAGAATTTTTTTGTTAACATAAGAACGAAATTCATTCATAACTTCAATATCATCTATAAAAGCAAAATGAAGTTTATGGAAATTACATCCAGTTGGAACATATTTAAGCATATCTTTTAATTTTTGCATTTTTTCCTGAGATAAATTTTCTTGCTTATAATGTCTGTAACTTCTTCTTGATTTAATAAGGTTCAAAATCATTTCATGATTTTGGAAGTAAATTTTGTCTGAATTTTGAGGATTTTTACCGCAGACAGATATCGCACCGACAGGACATACAGCAAGACAGTGCTGGCATTTAAAACACTTATTTTCATCAATTACCGGGAATTTATCATCATCAAATTTAAGTGCTCTTGCAGAACAGTCTTTAACACATAGACCGCAATGAATACATTTTTCCTTATCAACTTCAAACATGATTTTTACCACCTTCCTAAATAACAATTTTACTTTTATATTATACAAGAAAAATTATTAATGATATAATTTTGAATATGAAAAAATTTTTAATAATCATTTTAATATTACTTATTTGCCCTGCGGGTTTTGCACAAAAAACCGTTGAAAAAATTTCGCTTCAGGAAGCTTTAGATATTGCGCTTGAAAACAATATTGATTATCAGGCCTCAAAGATGAATATCGACAAGGCCATAAATACCGTAAAGGCATCAAACAGACTTCAAAATCCTGAGATAAATACATTTTTTAACATCGGTGAAATCGGCAAAGGAGAACCTCAGGCTGCAGGTTTGAGTGAAAAAATAGAAATTGCAAAACGCGATGCAAGAAAAAAACTTGCACAGTCAAATCTCAAACTTGAAAAACAAAATCTTGATTATGTAAAATTTGATCTTAAAATGGATGTCAGAGAAGCTTATGTCAATCTTGTCGCCACAAAAGAAATTCTGAATGTACTTGAGCAGAGGCGTAAGCTGTTGAATGATTTGCTTGCAATTGCAAAAAAACGTGTTCAAGCTGATGAAGTTGAAGAAATTGACGTAATTCAAACAGAAATTGCACTCGATCAGCTTGTTATTCAGGTCAATACACAAAAAGCAAATGTCAAAAGTGCTATGTATAATTTTAATAAAGCAATAAACGCCAATAACACCGGAATTTTATATGATGCGGAAGATGATAACTTCTCTGATAAAGACGATTTTATAGCACTTTTAAGCCCGAAACCGCTTGCAAAAATTCCATCATTTGAAGCTATAAAAGAGAGTTCTCTCAAAAACAGATACGATATAAAAATTGCCGAGCAGCAAATTGATGTTGCAAAGAAAAATCTTGTTTACGTCAGCCGCCAGAGAGTTCCTGATATTGAACTTCAAGGGGGATACAGCTTTATTACACGTGCAATGAGCGATTCCGGCAGAGCTGTAAGCGGAGCCTTTGCAGGCGCAAATATTGTAAATATTCCGCTGTTTTATGCATACAAACCCGAAATTCAGAATGCGAAAACAGAAATTACTCAGGCAGAACTTCATTATATGTCAGTTAAAAATAAAGCAGTAAACGATCTTAACAGCGCTTATGAAAAATTCGTTACGGCAAAAATTAATCTTAATTATTACAACGACAACCTTATAAAGAATTCAAAAGATATGATAAGAGTTGCCCAGAAAAATTATGCAAACGGCAAAGCATCTCTGACAACTCTAATCGTTATGGAACAATCTTACAGATCAATAGTTGCTGGCTATACGTACGCGCTTGCAGACTATTACAACTGCTGGATTGAATTTCTGAGAGAAGTTAATTCTGAAAATTTTGATCTTGATGAAGAAAGTATTTAATTCATAAAATGCGATAACAACATTTATCACATCACCGGCAATTGTAGAAGGAAAATAAATTATGTCAAAACTTGAAAAAATTATAAAAGTAGCACGAGGAATAGAAAAAGCTGATCTAGTAATTAAAAACGGAAATATAATAAATATACTCTCAGAAGAAATTCACAAAGGCGACATTGCAATCTCGGACGGAATAATAGCAGGTATTACAGAAGGCTATGAGGGCAAAAAAGAAATTGACATAAAAGGAGCTTACGTATCACCTGCATTTATCGACGGTCATGTACACCTTGAAAGTTCAATGCTGCTGCCACATGAATTTGCAAAAGCCGTTGTGCCCTGCGGAACTACAACCGTTATAATTGATCCACATGAAATTTCAAATGTTCTGGGGCTTCACGGAATAAGCTATATGCATGAAACAGTAAAAAATTTACCGCTGAATGTTTATACAATGCTTCCTTCATGTGTTCCGGCTACCCCTTATGAAACATCAGGATTTGACCTCAATAGCTATGACCTTGCACTTTTGATAGACAGCCCGTGGGTTCTCGGTATTGCAGAAATGATGAATTATTCAGGGCTGCTTAATCTTGATAAAAATGTACTTGCAAAACTTGATCTTGCAAAATCTAAAGGTAAAAGAATAGATGGTCATGCACCCTTTTTAAGCGGGAAAGATTTGTGCGCTTACGCTGCAAGCGGGGTTAAATCAGATCATGAATGCACAACCCCAGCAGAGGCAATCGAAAAAATACGTCTGGGCATGTATATTATGATTAGAGAAGGCACGGCAGCAAAAGATTTAGACGCACTAATTCCTGTCCTCAAAGAAAAAAATACTAGAAAATGCATGTTTGTAACAGATGACAGACACCCGAAAGATTTGAAAGTTCACATAAACGATATGGTAAGACGAACAGTAGAAGCAGGCGTTGACGTTATAAAAGCAATTCAGATAGGCAGTCTTAATACAGCAGAATATTTCGGGCTGAAAAATCAGGGAGCAATTGCACCCGGATACAGGGCAGATATGCTTATTTTGCCAAATTTGAAAACATTTATGCCAGACACTGTTATAAAAGATGGAAAAATAGTTGCTGAAAACAGAGACCTTCTAAAATCTTTTATAAAATTTGAAAAACCGTCTGTCAGAAGCTCTATAAATGTAAGATGGATCGAAGAAAAAGATTTTGAGATACAAGGTTTATCTAAATTTGTCAATACTATTGAGATTATTCCCCGCCAACTTGTCACAAAATCTTCTGTCTGCGAAGCAAAGTTTGAAAACGGGCTTTTGAACAGTAACACAGAAACAGACACCCTGAAAATTATCGTAATGGAACGTCACAGGGCAACGGGAAATGTAGGGAAAGGTTTTGTAAAAGGATTTAATTTGAAATCAGGGGCGATAGCATCAACAGTTGCACATGATTCTCATAACATGATTATTATCGGAACAAATGATTTTGATATGTACACTGCAGCCGTTGAAATTGTAAAAATGCAGGGTGGCAAGGTTGTTGTAAACGAAGGGAAAGTAGTTGCAAAACTTCCGCTTCCTATTGCAGGACTGATTTCTGACAAAGATTTCGATTATGTTATAAAACATTGTGAAGAACTGAATAATGCAGTAAAAAAATTAGGCTGTACGCTTGATGATGCATTCATGACAATGAGTTTTCTGTCACTGCCGGTAATTCCTGAATTAAAAATTACGGATAAAGGTTTATTCAGTACAAAAAAATGTGATTTTGTAAAAATTAATCCTTAAAAATTAAAGTCACCCCTTAATTTATTTCAGGGGTGATGTGAAAATTATTTTATTTATTATTCATCAATTGTTGTTGTTGAGATGTTCTGAATTGTCTGAGCTATTGGCTGATCTTTTTCAAGTAAACTCAAGTATAATAACTTGTTAGCTGTTGCCTGATCAAGATCTATAAACTTGCCGCCAGCTTTTACATCGCTTGCTGATACAATTTTAACATTTGCGTTAATTTCCAAATCACCGTATGTTAAGTGAACCGGAACAACATCACCGACTTTTAATTTACCTTTATGTTTCAGGGATACGCCACCCCTTGAGATATCAGCAATTGCAGTTACATCATCTGTTGATTCAAATGTAATTACATTCTGATTATTGTCTGCGTCAAATCTCATATATTGACGTTTGTCAATTGAATCAACTCTGTCACTTACAATGCGCTGTTTATATATTTCTTTACCATAATCTCTGTTAGGAATTATGATATCATCGTCAGAGTCAAGATCCGTATCTGTATCAGTATCTGTATCAGTATCGATATCCGTATCAGTATCATTATCCAAATCAGTGTCGGTATCAGTATCCGTGTCTGAATCTGTATCATTATCAATATCGGTATCAGTGTCGGTATCGTTATCGATATCGGTGTCGGTATCGGTATCATTATCAATGTCACTGTCTGAATCTAAGTCATTATC
>CALVCJ010000040.1 GCA_944326015.1 Candidatus Gastranaerophilales bacterium | reverse complement strand
AGAATTACATTTCCGTTTCTGTCGCAGACACCGTATTTGTAGTTCTTTTTAGTAAGAAACATTCCGCCGAAAAGTATATCAATGGATGTGTATTCATGCGGTATAACTACTTCGCCTTTTTCATTATAAATTGCAAAATTATTGCTGTTGCCGATTTTGAGGTATTTGCCTAAAATTCTGTCAACGTGTCTGTATTTAGGCTCAATAAGATAGTTCCCGCTGTTATCTATAAGACCGTATTTTGTCTTTTTCAGAACAATCCATGAAGAATCACCGAGTCTTATTAGTTTTTTATATTGCGGTTCTACAATTATATTTCCTGATTTATCCTTCAGCCCGAAAAGATTTTTTTCATTGCTGAATACTGTTAAATCAGACATTGATACGGAAGCTTTTATAGGCTCCTGTGCCGGTTCTTGCGCAAAAGAATATCCGTTTAATAATAAAATTATTGCTGACAGTATAAAAATTTTCTTCATAAATATATAATAGCATAAAATAATTTATGCTATTATATATTTAGGATGATTAAGATGAATTTAGATAAAAAAACAAAGATTGGAATATCTGTTGCTGCAGCCGTTGTTATACTCGCTGCGTCCCCGTTTGTTATTTATTTGAAAATTTTGCCTGCTGCAGTTTCAAATGAGCATGTAATAAATTTTGTTGAAAAAACTCTATATGATATGGCAGGTTTGAGACTGGATATTAAAAATCCTGTTTTAAAAACCTCTTTTAAGCCTGACATCGCTTTTAAAGTTGATGAGTTAACTCTGGCAAACAAAGGGGCAAGCCTTCTGGCAGTTGAAAATTTTGATACTGAAATCTCATTCAAAGAAATTTTTGATAAAAATATTATTGTAAAAAAATTGGGTGCTGATTATATTTTTGCAGATATAAATAATCTTATGGCCCTTGCTCCGAAGCAGAAAGAACAAAAAGAAAAAGAAAAAAGCGAGTGGAATTTTGACTTTTTTGATTCACTGCTTTACATAAAAAAATCGTTGTTTCTTTATAAAGTTGAACCCGAAACTTATATTTCTCTAAAAGCTGATGATATTGAAATTGATAACACTCAAAAAGCTATGAGATATATACGTTTTAATATTACATCGGATATCAAAAAAGCCGGAAAGAGCATGTATATCAATATAGCAGACCGAAATTCCGTCTATATCAAAGATAAGGCTCTGCATATTGATAAGTGTATGCTGACAGTTAATAAATCAAAGATTTATTTTAATGCATTTGCAGCAAGAAAGAAAAATTCTTATCTTGAAATTTTTACGGATAAAATTCTTGTAGGGGATGTATTAGAACTTATAAATTCGCAGATAATTGAAAATAATTTAAATGAGCCTTTAGCATTTTTCAAGGATTTGAAGGGCGATTTTAATTTTAATATCAAACTTACAAAAAACGATTTGAACGGTGTTGTTAACCTTAATAAAATTTCCTGCAAACTTATACCTGTTGACAATATTCCTCTGATGCTCGAAAAAGGGCAGATTGTTATGGGCAAAAAAGATATAGTTGTTAAAGATTTCAAAGGTTATTACAACAATAAAAAAGAAAACAGCATTGAAATGGAA
Source organism: Candidatus Gastranaerophilales bacterium (assembly GCA_944326015.1). GTDB lineage: Bacteria > Cyanobacteriota > Vampirovibrionia > Gastranaerophilales > Gastranaerophilaceae > Stercorousia. The sequence continues at coordinate 16,310 of CALVCJ010000040.1, read as the reverse complement.
GGTACCGTTAAAGATTACCTGAAAACTATGGATACAAATATAATTGCACGTGCCATGGTTACTAATGATTTTGCTAAAAATCAGTTTTCTAATATGGTCGGGATTCCGATTACCCTTACAGGCGGCTCGACAAAAACAAGACTTGATATTAAATCTATAAATAATAAAATTGATTTAAGATGGCTTTTCGGTCTGATGCCTGGGCAGGATTTATTAATAGACGGCGCGTCTTTAACTCCGAATAAATTTATCAGGGGCTTGAATGCGGATATGCATTTTGAAGGGAATATATTTGATATCAAATCAGTTGATTATTATATTGTTCCTGACAGTTTTTCAATTGAACAGAAGAAAAATGCAAAACCTGTTGTCAGTGTTGCGGGAAAAATAGATGTTTCAACGCCTGTTCCGACCGTACAAAATATGGGGTTTGAAATTCCTAATCCTCTCCCGAGCGAATTTTTGAATGTTTTAATCGGTCAAAAGCTCTTTAAAAACGGAAAAATAGCAGGTAATATGGAATTTGTAAATACGGGAAAATATCCTGTATTAAACGGCAGACTTACAATGGATGATGTTAGAATACCTTCCCAGCGAGTTTATTTGAAGCACGGTGAGATGAATACTTCAAACGGTCTTTTAAACCTCGCGGCTGAAGGCAGATACAGACGTTCAGCTTATAATTTTGACGGAAGCCTTATTAATGAAATTAAATTTCCTGTTGTTGTAAAAGATGTTAATTTAACTGTTGATGACGTGGATGTTGAAAAATTTATTGCATCTGCAAATAATCAGAATTCCGAGGCTGTGAAATCCGATAAGTTTGATGTAAAAGCTTCAGGAGAAGCTGTTGACGATGATGACAACACTCCGACATTTGATATCGGTAATTTTGTTGTTGAAAACTGCGTGCTCCATATTTTGAAAGGGGCTTATAAAGATATAAAATTTGAAGATGTAAAAGCAACGCTTTCTCTTGATAAAAACAGCATTTTAAATATGTATTCAAACAGGTTTGTGATTGCAGAGGGTCATTCTTCAGCAAAAATTAACTGTGATTTGAAAAAACATAAATATAATGTTATTCTCGGGATTAAAGATGTAAATTCCGATTTAATGGCAACGACAATTCTTGCTTTGAAAAAAGAAATAACCGGCAAAGCCAGCGGACTTATTTCTTTGAATACGGATGATTCATTAAAGCTTAACGGTTCGATTAAATTCGTGGTGAAAGACGGTACAATTCAAAAAGTCGGGCTTGTTGAATATATTTTGAAATTCGCCGCATTATTCAGAAATCCGCTTGTAATGATCAGCCCCTCAACATTCTCTGATCTTGTTAATATTCCTGAGGGAAATTTTGATAAGATTAACGGTGATATACGGATTAAAAATAATGTGATTGAAAATATGATGATAAAATCATCAGCACCACAGCTGAGTTCTTTTATCGTAGGGCGCTATGATCTAGAAACAAGAGATGCAACTTTGAGAATTTATACAAAATTCAGCAACAGAAACAAAGGGTTCGGCGGATTTTTAAGAAATATATCACTTAACAGTCTTGCAAACAGAATGCCTTTGAGCAGCAGTAATGACAGTAATTATTATGCAGCGGAAATATCGCAGCTTCCGCCGATAGACGCTGATGAAAAAGACTGTCAGATATTTTTAACAAAAGTTGACGGTGATGTTGAACATAATAACTTTATTTCGTCTCTGAAGAAGATTAAATAATATTGGTAATAAAGAGCTCTTGTATTATGTGCCAATTGGAGGTCGACTATAGTTTGCTTATTGTTTAAATTTATTTATGTAAATAATAAATAGGAACAAGCTATGGAAGAAAATAATGAAATTTTAGATTTGAGTGATGTCAAAATTGCAATTAAGAAAATGTTGAATTTGAATGATTTATTTCTTGATTCTGTCAAGTTTAATCAATGTGAATGCTATGAAAAATATAAGTACGTATCGTTAGAATTAAGTAAACAGCTATGGGTATTAATAGATTATTTTGATATTGAAATTTCAAAGATAGAATAATTCAATTTAATATCATAATCCCCAAATTCAAATATGCTGCAAAGCATATCCAGATTAGATACGGAATTAACAAGTATGCTGATACTTTTGAAATTTTATAAAATGAAATAATTGTCAAAATCAAAAATACCAGAAGCAAGATTATTATGATAAGACTTAGCGGAATGTTATGAAGATAGAAAAATACAGGACTCCAGCTAAAATTTAACAAAAGCTGAATAAGAAAAAATCCTGCACCTGATTTTTTATCTTTATCCGTTTTGGCAGACATAAAAATAAAGAAAGACAAAAATATCAGTATATAAATAATTCCCCAAACAGGTGCAAAAATCCCTGACGGCGGAGTAAGAGGCGGTTTATTCAGTGTATTGTACCAGTTTAATTCCATATATTTAATTATTTGAGAGAATACAGAATTTTACATCATACGTTAAGACAAATAAGTTTAATAACATTTTCGGCAATTGTTTTGTGTTCCTCAATTTCGTAATGAAGTCCATCAATATCCGAAGTTTTAACAAGATAATTTAAATCAAAAAATTCACATTTAAATTCTTTTGCAATCTTTTTATAAACAGGTGTGATTTGTTTTGATTTTTCAACAGAATTTTCATCAAAAAGAAAGCGGAAATTGCTGTTTAGAATATTTGACCTGATATGAGAAGGTGAAAACATGATAATTTGACTTTCCGGTGCTTTTTGTCGGGCAAGTGAAACAAAGTATTTCATGCCTTGTTCAAATTCATCAGTTGTAATGTTATAAATTTTTTGAAGATCGTTAATCCCGACAGCGAGAATTATTTTATCAAATTGTTTGTTTTTGAGATATTCAGGGAGGATTTTATATCCGGTATATAATGAGCCTGCCGGATTGTTACAAAAGGCAGTTCTATTGTTTGCTCCAGCTTCAGTAATTTCATATCCAAAGTCTGCGGCTTTTTGTTTTACTATTCCGCTCCAGCGGCTTGTTTCATCGTATCTTGATCCGTTATGCGGGTTGAACCCGAAGGTATTACTGTCTCCAAAGCATAAAATTTTTTTCATATATTTAAATATAGCATAAAGAGTATTGTACTTATACCGCAGTTTACACAAATTAAGGGTAAAAACGACATGCTGAACTCGTTTCAGCGTCTCATACTAACTAGACGCTGAAACGAGTTCAGTGTGACAATTTAGATATTAATTTGTGTAAACTGCGGTATAAGTACAAAAGTATAGAGTTGCTCTCATATTGTTTTTTTTGTATTATATTATCAAGAGGTAAAAATGTATACTGTAAAAGAAGTTGCGGAGAAAATGGATATTTCTGAACATACATTGAGATTCTGGGCAAAAAGCGGTTTCTTTCCGTTTGTAAAAAGAGATAAAAACAATGTAAGAATGTTTTCCGATAATGATCTTGGCTGGGTAAAAGTGGTTAAATGCCTCCGTTCTGTTGGCACTGAAAATAAAGCAATTAAACGTTATATTGATCTGTGTATAATTGGTGATTCAACTGTTAAAGAACGTTATGGCATTATTCATTCAACAAAGCTGAAGGCTTTAAAGCAGCTTGAAGAATGTAAAAAGCAGATCGATGTTCTGGAATTTAAAGAATCCTTTTATCAAAACCTTATAAAAAATAATCTTAAAGATACCTGGAATCCAATGAATCAGACAGAACCTGCAAATACAGTTATGTAATAGTGGTGATGAGTTGGAAACTTTTTCAAGAAAAGAAATTATTGATTTGTTGAAAGATAACAGTCAAAATGACCGATTATTTGCTTTTGCAGATAAAGTTAGGCAGGAAAATTGCGGCGACGCTGTTCATTTACGCGCATTGATTGAATTTTCTAATATTTGCCGTTGTTATTGTAAATATTGCGGCCTTCAAGTGAATAACAGCTCTGTTGAAAGATACAGAATGACTCCAGAAGCGGTGGTTGAATGTGCTAGAAATGCTGTTAGTTCGGGTTACAAAACAGTTGTTCTTCAGTCAGGAGAGGATAAGTATTTTTCAAAAGATATATTGTGTACAATCATAAAGGAAATAAAAAATTTGGATGTAGCAGTTACGCTCAGTATAGGTGAGAGAAGTTATGAAGAGTATAAGGCTTTTAAAGAAGCAGGAGCCGATAGATATCTTATAAGAATAGAAACTACTGATAGAAATTTGTATAATATTATGCATCCGAAAGCTGATTTTGATAACAGAGTAAGATGTTTGAAAAATTTGAAACGTTTGAGGTATGAGACAGGAACAGGTTGTCTTGTTGGTTTGCCAGGGCAAACAATAGAATCTTTGGCTGATGATATACTGTTTTTTAAAGAACTTGATGCCGATATGATAGGTATCGGACCTTTTATAGCTCATCCTCAAACTCCATTGAAAGACTGCTCGAACGGTAATTTAACTCTTGCTTTAAAGGTAATGGCAATTACAAGAATTTTATTAAAGGATATTAATATTCCGGCAACAACAGCTATGGAAACATTGAATTTTGATGGGCGTTTACTTGCGCTTGAGTGCGGAGCAAATGTTATTATGCCAAATGTAACAGCCTTTAGTTACAGTAAAAATTATGAAATTTATCCTGATAAGGCTCATCTTGACGACGATATAATGAATTCCCGCTCAATTATAAACAATAAATTAAAATCAATTGGCAGAACTGTCGCTAAAGATTTTGGATTTAGAAAAAAGCAAGCCGATAGTGAGACTTGAACTCACGACCTACTCATTACGAATGAGTTGCTCTACCAACTGAGCTATATCGGCTTAATTATTTTCATATTATAAACGTTTCCTGTCATTCATGTCAATACGAAAAAATTTGGACTTATTGCTTGACTGATAGTGACTAAAACTGTCACGCTGAACTTGTTTTAGGGTCTTGTTGATGATAAGATTCTGAAACAAGTTCGGAATGATATTATGTTTATCTCTTAATTTGGTGGAAACATATATATAATTCCCCAAATTTTTACTTGACTGATAGTAGCTATCAGGTTTTATAATATCAATGTATTTTACAAAGATGAGGATATACTATGAAAAAATTTGCGTTAATTATTGCGGGAGTTATGGTAGTTGGTGTTGCCGCAGGTTATTTATTTTTAAATCAAATGAGTGTAGGAAAGGAGATTAATATGATTGATAAAAAAGTTTTAGTGGCATACTATTCTTATTCAGGAAATACAAAAAAAGTTGCTGAAAAAATTAAAAATATAACAAATGGCGATATATTTGAAATAGTTCCGAAGAAAGCATATTCAAAAAATTATGATGAAGTTGTGGCACTAGCCCGGGAAGAGAAGCAAAAAGATGTTAAACCTGAACTTGTCGACAACGGAAATGTGAAAGATTATGATATAATATTTGTGGGAACTCCTGTTTGGTGGTACACTATGGCAAGTCCTGTAAGAACATTTTTGACCAAAAATGATTTTACTGACAAGACAATTGTACCTTTTTGTACACACGGTGGAGGCGGTGCATCATCAACTTACACTGACATGCAGAAATTAGCGCCTGATGCTAAAGTAACAGAAGGATACACATCTTACGAAAATTCAGCAAAAGATTCAGAAATAACAGAATGGATAAATAAATTAAAGTTATAAAAAGGAAATTAAATTATGAAACGTAGAGAATTTATAATTAATTCTGCACTCGCACTTGGCGGCACGGCGTTACTGTCAGGATGCGCTAAAAAAGAAGTTAAAAAAGCCGAAAAACAGGTTGTAAAAAGAAAATTTGATAACTTAGAAATGCCCTTGATAGCATTAGGCTGTATGCGTCTTCCGATGCGTAATGGCAAAATCGACATGGTAGAACTTGACAAAATGGTTGAATACGCAATGGCACACGGCGCGAACTATTTTGACACGGCATATATGTATGTTGAAGGGAAATCAGAAAATGCCATTGGAGAAATTTTGAAAAAATACCCGAGAGAAAGTTTCTTTTTAACCGACAAAAACCCCGCATACCTTGTAAATTCTCCTGAAGATGTTCACAAATTATTTAATGAACAATTGAAAAAATGTCAGGTTGAATATTTTGACAACTATATGGTTCATAACATCAACAAAAACACTATACATAACTACCGCGACAACGATATGTACGGTGAACTTTTAAAACTTAAAAAAGAAGGGAAAATCAAACATTTAGGATTTTCATTCCACGGGGATCCTGATATGCTCAGAGAGGTTATTAAAGAACATAAGTGGGATTTCTGCCAGCTCCAGATTAATTATCTTGACTGGGAAGTGATTAACGCAAAAGAGTTATACGAAATTGCGGATGAATCCAAAGTTCCTGTTATAGTTATGGAGCCTTTGAGAGGCGGTGGCCTCTGTAATCTGCCTCAAAAAGCTGCAGAAAAACTAAAAGCTGAATGTCCTGATGATACACAGGCATCTTTCGGACTGCGATGGGTAACAAGCAAACCGCGTGTCTTTACAATCTTGAGCGGAATGAGTAATTTCCAGCAGTTAAAAGAAAATGTCGATACGTTTACAAATTTTAGAGAATTTACACCTGAAGAAGAAAAAATCGCAAACGAAATTGCACGCATTATACAATCTCAAGGAGCAATAAACTGTACGGCCTGCCGTTACTGCATGGAAGTATGCCCGCGTGGAATTAATATTCCTGCAATTTTCGGGTTGTATAACGTTTATAAATCCAACGGCAACGGATTTATGTTTAAAGTAAACTATGAAGCTTTAAAAGAAAGTGAAAGAGCTGATAAATGCATCAACTGCCATCTGTGTTCAAAAAACTGTCCGCAGGGGCTTGATATACCGGCTCTTTTGAAAAAGGTTGAAGCAGAGGTAAAAAAAGCAGGCTAGCGCCGGAAGATAAGAAGATAGAAAGTTAAGCAGTATCAATATAAAATGAATAAAAAAAGTTTGTACAGGATAAGATTAACAATAGCTTTAGTAATATTACTATGTGCGATTGCCGGCATTACAGGTGTATTTTATCCTGTACGGATTTTTGATATACAGTTTATGCCGCTGCTTCAGAGAGTAATTGCGAATTTTTCAATAACTGCATTAGTTTTATTTCTGATTATCTGTGCAGTAACTTTTCTTTACGGGAGAATTTACTGCTCGCTTATCTGCCCTTTCGGAATTTTACAGGAAATTATCGGATCCTTGAAAAAATTTTTGACGAAAATGCATTCCTTAGAAAAGTGGCACTTATACAGCACCGGAATTATCTTGAATAGTTCGGTCAAATACTTTATCAGTGCAATTCTCTGGGGAATATTTTTCGGAGGGACTGCTATTGCTGTGAGATATATTGAACCATATACAGTGTTCGGCTCCGCTTTTACATTAACAACCTGCGGAATTATAGTATTTGTATTAGTTATCGCTGCCGTAATTTTTAAAGACAGATTTTTTTGCACTAATATTTGTCCTGTCGGAACAATTCTCGGACTCATATCCAAAATTTCTTTGAATAAAATTTATATAAACAAAGAAGAATGCATTTCATGCGGAATGTGTGAAAAAAATTGCCCCTCAGAATGCATAAATTCAAAAGAAAAAACGGTTGACAACGAAACATGTATAAAATGTCTTAAATGCCTTGATGTTTGTCCGAAAGGCGGAATAAATTTCGGAAAAATTCCTGAAAAAATCAAATTCAACCTAAAAAGACGGCGAATAATCATTGCATCTGCTGCAATTCTTTTGTTCGGCGGGATGGTAAAAGCAGGAACGGTATTAAAAGACAGACTTGTTGAAAAACTTAAAGATGTAATTCTGCCTGCCGGCGCAGGTGATAAAGAACGCTTTTTTAATAAATGCCTTAACTGTAATCTTTGCGTAGAAAACTGCCCGCAAAAAATTCTTGTTAAATCAGATAATGAATACGGAGCAGTGCACATTGACTACTCAAAAGGTTCATGCGACTATAACTGCAACAAATGCTCAGAAGTTTGTCCTTCAGGTGCCATAAAAAAAATTTCACTTGAAGAAAAACAAAAAACCAGAATAGCAATGGCAATGATAAACGGAGATAAATGTGCAAAATGCGGACAATGTTATGAGGTCTGCCCTGTGCATGCTATAATTAAAACAGACGATAACACTCCTCTTTTGAATGCTTCAAAATGCATCGGATGCGGAAACTGCAAAAAAGCCTGCCATTTTGGCGCAATAGAAATCTTTGCGATAAAAGAACAAAAGACGTTATAAGTTGAAAGGTTGAGCTGTTGAATGGTTGAAAGGTTATTTACATTTAATTAAACACTTGACCTCTAAATATCAGGTCTTTTATAATAAAAAAACGATTTAGTCCAACAAAAATTGGAGGAAAGGTAAAGAAATGTCATTAGGTTTTACAGAAATATTACTTATATTAGTTGTAATTCTTTTGCTGTTCGGCGGAAAAAGAATTCCCGAAATTGCTAGAGCACTCGGGCGTGCATCATATGAATACAAAAAAGCGAAAAATATTCTGCAGGATGAAGCAAAAGGCTTAAAAAACGCAATAGAAGATTCAATAGATAAACCAGAAGAATTTGACCCGTCAAAAGATAAGGAACATCCGCAAAATTAACCATGAGCGATGAAAAAGAAGAAAGCTTAATTTCGCATCTTGAAGCACTGAGAGAAACTCTTTTGGAATGCATAATTTCATTGTGCATTGTTTTTCCGTTCGTTTTTTTTGCGGCTCCGCCTGTTTTAAATAAAATTATTGATATATTAATCGGCTCAACAGGGATTAAATTAAATTATTTTTCGCCTATGGAAGTTTTTTTAATTCAAATTAAAACGGCATTTGTTCTTGATTTAATTGTATGCTGTCCGTATATCGCAAAAAAAATTTGGGAATTTTTACTTCCTGCGCTTTACGAAAATGAAAAAAAATTTATAAAATCAGTTGTTTGTATTTCCAGCCTGCTTTTTATGCTGGGAGTTGCATTCTGTATTTTTGTAATGCTTCCATTTGTTATCAAATTTGGACTGAGCTTTTCAACCGCAAATATAAGCCCTGTATTCAACATATCAAATATCCTTAATCTTACACTGATTATGTCGCTTTCTTTCGGCTTAATGTTTCAGATGCCTTTAATTACTCACGCGTTGATTAAATCAGGAATTGTATCGTATGAAGCAATAAGCGACAAAAGACCTTATGTAATTGTAATAATTTTGATTATTGCAGGTATTTTAACACCACCTGATGTTGTAAGTCAGATTACACTCGGGCTTCCTACATATCTTTTGTTTGAACTGGGTTTATTATTTTCTAGAAAAAAATCTTGACTGAGACCTGCTATCAAGGAGTAAAATAATTTTATGGATAATAATACCAAAAAATACTCAGATTTAGGCTTTGCAAAACTTGATTTAGAAAGGCAGAGACGCAGAGGAGCCGGTGAGGCTGTTTTTTGTGAATGCAAAACAGACGAACAGTTAATCAAAATATTTTCTGAATTTAAAAATCAGGGACAGAATGTAATCGGAACAAGGGCATCAGTTGAGCAGGCAAAAATTCTGAAAAAAGAATTTAAAGGTATAAAATACAATGAATGCGCCCGTGTTATAACACTTATCCAAAAACCTGTAAAAAAAATCGGAGAGATTGCCGTTTGCACCGGTGGAACAGGAGATATTCCCGTTGCTGAAGAAGCCTCTGAAACAGCAGAATTTTTCGGGAGTAATGTCAAAAAATATTATGACGTAGGTATTGCCGGGATTCACAGACTTATTTCGAACATAGATGAAATAAGAAAAGCAAATGTGATAATTGCGGTTGCCGGAATGGAAGGCGCTCTCAGCGGAATTATTACAGGACTTGTTGATGTGCCTGTAATTGCTGTACCTGTATCTGTCGGGTACGGAAGTTCTTTTAAAGGCCTTTCAGCACTTTTGACAATGCTGAATTCCTGCGCTGAAGGAATGACTGTCGTAAATATTGATAACGGTTTTAACGCAGGTTACAGTGCAAGTCAAATTAACAAAAAAATTGCAGGAGAATAAAATATGGGAAACAGTCTATACTTTGAATGTAAATCAGGGATATCAGGAGATATGTCAGTCGGGGCGCTTCTTGATTTAGGAGCAGATAAAAATAAGCTTGAAAAAACTCTCTCCTCTATGAATTTAAACAACGAATTTACTTATAAAATATCTAATGTTTTCATTAATTCAATTAAGGCAACGGATTTTGATGTTATAATCCCGCATAAACATCACCATGAGGGAGACCACTATCATCACGAACACAGAAACCTTGCCGATGTAAATAAAATTATTGATAAATCCGACATGACAGACAGCGCAAGAGAGTTAGCTAAAAAAATTTTCAAAATCACAGCACAGGCAGAAGCTGAAGTTCACGGGAAAGATATAAAAGATATACATTTTCACGAAGTCGGGGCAATAGATTCTATTGCGGATATCGTAAGTTTTGCGATACTGTTTGACGATTTGAATGTTGATAAAGTATATTTTTCAACTCTCACAGAAGGTCAGGGATTTGTTGAATGCCAGCATGGAACCCTGCCTGTACCTGTTCCTGCGGTTTGCAAAATTCTTGAAAAGTATAAAATTCCGCTGAAAATAACGGAAAATGAAGGTGAAATGGTCACACCAACAGGCGCATCAATTGTTGCAGCTCTTTATACTGGCGAAAAACTGCCTGATGAATTTATCATAGAGAAAATCGGTTACGGAGCCGGCAAAAGACCATACAAAAATCCGCTATTAAGAGTTATTAGTCTGGTTGAAAAGTTGAATGGTTAAACTGCTTTCATTAATTGTCAACTATTACTATAAAAAAGGAGATAAGATTATGCATTTAGGAAACGGAATTATTTGCCCGATAACAGGGATACCAATGATAGTAGCTGCTGTAGGAACTGCATTTTACGCGTACAAAAAAGCAAAAAAAATTTTTGGTAAAGATAAAATCATGCCTGCAGTGACACTCACAATGCTTGTATTTGCTTTGCAAATGATTAATTTTGCGATACCGGCGACGGGTTCAAGCGGACATATTATCGGAGGAATTTTATTATCCGCAATAATTGGACCTTATGCCGCATTTCTTGCAATGTGTACAATTTTGTTTATTCAGGCAGTATTCTTTGCAGATGGTGGAATTCTGGCTCTTGGATGTAATATTTTTAATATGGGATTTTTAGCTTGCTTTATAGCTTATCCTTTGTTATACAAACCGCTGCAACAAAATAATAAACCTGTAACAGGTGCAATTCTGGCATCTGTTGCCGCATTACAGCTCGGCTCAATTGCAGTTGTTGCAGAGTCAGCTTTATCTGGTTCTATTACAGGAAATTTACTTAATTTTACAGGTATGATGCAGTTTATCCATCTTCCAATAGGTATTATTGAAGGTATTGCAACAGGCGGAATAATCCTTTTAATCAGATTTGTAAATTTAAAAAATTTATCTTACATTTTTGGTGGATCATCGCTGGTACTTGCAGGAATTATTTCTCAATATGCATCAACAAAACCCGACGGACTTGAATGGTCATTATTGAATATTTCAGATTCTGTTGTTATGCAGTCTCAATACGCGCTTTACAATTTATCAGAAGCATTACAGGCAAAGTCTGCGGTATTGGCATCAATCCCATCAGGAAGTATTGTCGGATTATTCACGGCAGGTGCTTTAATGTATATCACTTCTGTGATAATATGTAAAAAAACGGTAAAAGTTGATGCTCAATAAATTTGAAAAACTTAAAAAATATTTAACAGAATTGAAAAAGCAAGGCCTCTGTCTTGCTTTTTCCGGAGGAATAGACAGCATTGTTTTACTCAGTCTTTGTAAAGAATTTGCTGAACGATTTGTAGCAATAACACTCAAATCGGACTTCCAGAGCGATGACGAAATAAATTTGACAAAAAAGCTATGTGAAAAATATAATGTTAAGCAGATTATCGTGGAATATGACATCCTCTCTAATCCAATAATTGTTAAGAACCCCAAAGACAGATGCTACCACTGTAAAAAAATAATGTTTTTAAAAGTAACGGAAATCGCGAGATTAAATAATCTTAAATACATAATAGACGGTACAAATTTTGATGATTTACAACAATACAGACCCGGATTGAAAGCTTTATCAGAGCTGAATATAATATCTCCGTTTACAAAATTTGAAATAACAAAATCTGAAATTAGGGAATTTGCAAGAACAAACGGAATAGAATTTTATAATAAACCTTCAACCCCTTGTCTTGCAACGCGACTGCCCTATAATGAAAAAATTACCACAGAAAAGTTAGATATAATAAAAAAAGCAGAAGATTTTTTAAAGTCAAAAGGTTTTGAAAGCTGCCGTTTCCGTTTACATAACAATATTGCACGTATAGAAATACCTCCTGAAAATTTTTCGGAATTTATTAATAAAAAAGCTGAGTTGATAAAATATTTTAAAAGGTTGAAGGTAGAATATATTACACTTGATATTGAAGGCTTTAGAAGTGGAAGTATGGGCTGATAATATGTTAATCAATTATGTAAATTATTTAAATTTTTTAAATGAAAAACTAAGGAAATTTTTTGCTAGCCAGAAGCCGTATATCTTTTGTGACAAGGGTTGCGCAAGATGTTGTAAAAATGCACAATTCCCTTATTCTTCAATAGAAGTAACCTACCTGCTGGCAGGATTTCAGACGTTAGATAGATATACGCAACAAGTTATAAGAAGTAATATCCAAAAAACTGTTAATGATAAAAAGATTTTTGATGGTGAAAAATTTTTATATGACTGCCCGTTTTTAATAAATGATGTTTGTGCAGTGTATGATTTCAGAGGAGTAGTGTGCAGAACCTTCGGTCTTTTATCACAAGGTAATGACGGTCGTATTAAAGTTCCGTTTTGTTGTTATCAAGGATTCAATTATTCAAATATCCTTGATATGGATACTAAAAAACTTTCTCAGGAAAAAATAGATAAATTACATCTAAAAGAAGAACCTGTTGCTTTTAATGTAAGTTATGAATTTTTAACTGATCCTGCATTTGAATACAAGTTTAAGTTTCTGTTTGGCGATAAAAAGCCTCTTATAGACTGGTTTTTGGATAAATAAAAACCGGATTAATATCCGGTTTTTATTGTTATTAGGCTTCCTGTTTTGCTTCTTTCTGCTGGTTTATAAGGTTTTGAAGTTTCTCTTTTATTTCATCACCTTTTCTTTGCATATCTGAAACAACATCATCTGCTTTTGATTGAATTTCTTTTACTGTTTCATCTGCTTTTTTCATTGCTTCTTTTGCGCCGTCTGCAATCATCGCACGAGTTTCTTCGCCTGATTTGGGAGCTAGAAGAATTCCTGCAATAGCGCCGATTGCTCCTCCGACTATAAAGCCTGCTAAAAATTTAGTTGCTGACATAATTTATATCTCCTTTACTGTTTCTTATACATTTTAACAATTCCGAAAGAACAAATAATCACCGGAAACTACTATTTTTTTAACAGATTGTAGGCTGTTGTAAAGCCTTTTATCAATCCAGCAAATATTGTACCTGAAATGATTTTTGTTTTGTCGAAAAACTTGCCCACGGCATATTTGAAATCACCGACTCCCTTATCCGTACTTTTTACTATTTCATTGATAGAGTTCAATGTCTGATTTAATTCTTTAAGTGTCGGTTTCAATTCCGTATTAACGATAATTGAAGTTTCGTTCAAATTTTTTGCCAGAGCAGAAAGGTCAATCAATAGTTTAACCAGAAATCCCGCAACAACAATTATAACTATACCTGTTGCCCAGGTTAGAAAAGTTAATCCTTGATTTAACGCAATTTGAGACATTTCCATTTTTTTTATTTTTCCTTTTTTATTGTAAATATGCAGTTATTACAAAAATAACTAGTTATCGTAATTGTACTCATCGTCCATTTCTTCAAGCTCTTTTGCTTTCAGAAGTTTCTTTGATTTTATCATATTATTAAATTTTCTAAATTGTCTTTCCAGCTTATATTTCATTAAGTCAATATTTTCCAGAGCCTGTTTTTTTGCTTCTTTTATTGCCGGAGAATTTTTTTCGTACAATTCACACGCAGCTTCTTTAATCTGACGTCTTGATTCTTCCCCGGATTTTGGGGCATAAAGAACACCGGCTATAAGTCCGCCGACAACACCTGCAAGCAAACCCATTCCGAACATTAATGATTTGTTTTTACTCATAACATAACCTCATCTTTCATATATAATTTTAACATATTTTTTAAATTATTACAAGTCAAACAACGAAATCTGCTGCTATATCACGGATTGCGCCTGCTAGCCTGTAAAATTTTGAGACTTTATCGGACTTTATTTTAAAAATAAACAGAAGAGAATAGATAGCGATAATTAAAATTGTCTTAAATATAATTTGCTCGCGCTTTTTTTCAACATAAGCGACAAAATTACTGAAAGATTTGCTGAAAGCGGAAACCAGACATCTTGCATACTGCATGCATGTTTTTGCAAGCGGATTAAAAGCTGTTACGCACTGATTAAGCTTAAGCACTGCTCTGTCAGCTTTTACTATATAGTTAATTATTGTGCACGCAATGATTAACTCTGCTATAAAAATTATTGCAATAAATAAATACATTTTTTTATTATTTCTTACTTTTGTATTATTATAAAGAAGTATAGAATAACATTGAGAGAAAGAGAATACGTCTAAAGGACTATTTATGACAGGAAAACTAAAATTCTATCCGGCACTAATAACAGCAAAGTGCGCATATATGGGGATAAGACTTTTAAACATGTCATCCGGCACCTCTTTTGCAGGGATGGCCGCTTTAAAAATCTGTCCTGATTTTTTAAAATATTGTTCTAAATATGTAAAAAAACGTATTGTAACAATTACGGGCACAAACGGGAAATCAACAACATCGGGGCTTATTGCACATATATTGGAAACAGCAAACCAGAAGGTTATTCACAATTTGAAAGGCGCCAATATGCTAACTGGTGTTGCAAATGTTTTTGCGCTTGAAATAGAACCGTTGAAAAGATTTGATTACGCCGTAATAGAGTCTGATGAAGCTTATCTGACAAAGCTCTACGATTATATGAAATCTGATTATCTTGTAGTTACAAACCTTTTCCGAGACCAGCTTGACAGGTATGGAGAACTCAATACAACTGCAGGCTTTATAAAAAATGCAATAGATAAAAATCCTGATTTGAAACTTATTTTAAATGCAGATGATCCAATCGTTGCAACATTTAACAAAACAAAATATGCAGTATATTATGGATTTGAAAACGTAGAATATGACTGCACTTATGAACATAAATCAAATGCTCCGGCAGAAATATTTAACTGTTCTTGCGGTGAGGAGTTAAAATATTCAAAACAATTTTTTGCCCAACAGGGACACTATTATTGCCCGAAATGCGGATATAAACGCCCTGACTGCAATTATCCGGCTGATGTAAAAGTTTTTAATGATTATTCAACAATTACGGTAAAAAACAGGGGCTTATCTTTTGAATTTAGAGTAAACCTCTCAGGTCTTTACAATGCTTATAATGCACTCGCTTCAATTGCTTTTGCTTTTGAAAACGGTTTAAATCAGGATGAAATTCAAAAAGCGCTTGATACATATCACGCAATTTTTGGGCGGACAGAAAAACGTATGATTAACGGAAATCAAACAGTAATTCAGCTTATTAAAAATCCCACAGGCGCAAGCGAAGTTCTGAAAACCGTTGATTTAAACTCTAATATTGTAATTGCAATTAACGATAACTATGCAGACGGAAGGGATATTTCCTGGCTGTGGGACAGCGATTTTGAGCAATTGAAAAATGCGCAGAGACTTGTCATAACATCAGGCACCCGTGCAAACGATATGGCATTAAGATTAAAATATGCAGGGATTCCGCAGGAAAAAATTATCATTGAGCCGAATATAAAAAAAGCAATTGATAAGGCTACAATGGATGGCAAAACAACCATACTGCCGTCATACACAGCTCTTTTAAAATTAACAAAAGAAAGTAAATAATGTCATTCTGAACTTGTTTCAGAATCTCAGATGTAAGGAGGTAAAAATGTTATTAGGTGTAAATATAGATCATATAGCAACATTAAGAAATGCAAGAGGCGGCATTGAACCATCTGTCGAAAAAGCTGCAGAAATCGCAGAAGAAAACGGCGCATCTTCTATCACAACACATTTAAGAGAAGACAGACGACATATTAAAGATGAAGATGTTTATTCACTAATCAACAAACTTAAAACACGTCTGAACCTTGAAATGGC
>CALVCJ010000039.1 GCA_944326015.1 Candidatus Gastranaerophilales bacterium | reverse complement strand
CGGACGGAATGAAATGAGTCCGGATAGCGAGCGGAACGAGCCGGCATAGCCCACAGGGCTTTGAGGCGAGTCTCCGTGAGCGTGGAGCAAATCCAAGACAAATCGCGCCAAGCGCAAAATAAAAGAGGACATTATGTCCTCTTTTATTTTGCAGTTTAGCCAAGATGAAAACGTCTGATGCGAAAGCATCATCTGACGTTCGAGCGCGAGGCGACAGAGGGCGAAGGTTTGACTACGAAATGCTAGAAGCATTGAAGTAGGCAACCGTAGGCCAGATTTATATAGAATGAGCACAAGGAAAAAATCTTGTCAAAGCGTTCAGCGGATTTGTGGATGGACTGAAAATTTTCTATCAAGCAATTTTTTTTATGTTTGTTTTTTATTATTTTATGGATACAAAATTAAACCTTCATAGAAATAATGTTCAAAATTATAATATTTTTTTTGAAAACAATGATGCCTGTCAAATTTTCAATGAACCTGTAACTTTAAAAGATGCTTTACATAAAATAAAACAAAAATATCCTTTATATCCTGATATTTTTGAAAAAGAAATTTCAAAGGATAGCGCACTCGCTTTACAAAAAGTTAAAACTTTCTTGTGTAGCGGGGCTTCAGCATTAGTTTTTGAAACTTTTGACGGTAGAATTTTAAAACTTACACATGGGAACCACTTCCCAATGAATCGTCCTATTGAAAGTTTTGATGTACCGGTTTATAAAAAAGGACGCATAGGAAAAGTTTATTACTATATAGAAGAAAAATTATACCAGCATGGACTTTCCGACGGTTTTACCGAAATTGTAAAGGATATGATAAGACACGAGGGCTATCGTACATCTGATATGTATGATGGTGCAACTCATCAGATTGGAATTTCAAAGGATGGCAGGCTCTATCTTCTCGATCCCGAATGTGCACGATATAAAACAATATTTCATGCTCTACTTGATAAACTTAAAAAATTTATTCTAAAAATATTTTAAGTTTAGTTGTATATAAGTCTCATTATTTTTTACTTTACTTTCTGACTTGATAAACTATAATTGTATTAACGAATACATATAAAAGGATTAAGAAAATGAGTAAATATTTATTGGAAGTCGGATGTGAAGAATTGCCTTATAAATTTATACCTTCTGCAATTAAGCAGTTGAAAACAGGTTTTGAAAGTTTTTTGAATTCAAATAAAGTTGAGTTTGAAGATGTTAAAGTTTATGCAACCCCGAGACGTCTCGCTGTTATTGTTTCAGGACTTGATAAGGAAAGCAAAGATGAGATAAAAATAGTTAAAGGTCCTATAAAAAAGGTTGCTTACGATGAACATGAAAATTTGACAAAAGCCGGTGAAGGTTTTTGTAAGAAAAATGGTATTTCTGCTGATGATTTGTATATAGAAAATGATTATGTACATGCAAAAATTACTGTTAAGGGTAAATCTATTGTTGAACTTTTAAAAGACAATGTTCCTTCTATTGTATTGAAACTTCAAGGCTCTCATTTTATGAGATGGGGAGGTAACGATGAAAAATTTTCACGCCCTATAAGATGGATTGTTTCAATACTTGATAGAGAAGAAGTTAAGATAAAAATTATTGATAAGGAAAGTTCTAATGTTTCACACGGACACAGATTTGCACAGCAGAATGTTTACATCAATAATCCGGATGATTACGTTGAAATTATGCGCAACTGCTGTGTAATCGTTGATCAGGAAGAAAGAAAACAAAGAATTATTGATAAGGCAAAGGAAGAAGCCGAAAAACTCGATGCACAACCTTATTATACTGATGATTTATTGGAAGAAGTTACCTTCATAACAGAATATCCTGTTCCAGCAGTGTGCGAATTCTCAGAAGAATATCTCAAATTGCCAGAAGAACTTGTAGTTACTGTTATGGCGGTGCATCAAAGATATTTTGCTCTTTATAAAGACGGTAAACTTATAAATAAATTTATTACCATGACAAATTATTTAGGCGATGAGTTTGAAAATATTAAAGCAGGAAATGTCAGAGTAATAAAAGCACGTCTTGATGATGCAGTATTTTTCTTTAATGAAGATACAGCAAAGCCTCTCGCTGATTACATAGAGGATTTGAAAGGGATTACATTTCAGAAAGGCATGGGCACTATGTATGACAAAGCTCTGAGACTTGTTGCCCTCTCAAAGCTAATGGCCGGAAATAATAAAACTGTTGAAAGAACTGCAATGCTTGCAAAGGCAGATCTTGCAACAAAGCTTGTATTTGAATTTACGGAACTTCAGGGGTTTATCGGGGCTGATTATGCAAGAGTTTCAAAAGAACTTGATTGTGTTTGCGAAGGTATAAAAGAGCATTATTTCCCGCTTAATGCTGATGGGAAAATAGCTAAAACTCTTGAAGGACAAGTCGTTGGAATTGCTGATAAAATTGATAATATTTGTGCAGTGTTTGCAGAAGGTAAAAAACCTACCGGTTCATCTGATCCGTTGGGTGTGCGCCGTGCAGCTCTCGGTATTATAAGAACTATTCTTGCAAATAATATAAAAATAGATCTTACTATGCTTATAAATTCTGCGCTTCTTTTACTACCTGTTTCAACTGAAGGCGAAAGTCTGGCAGATAGATTTAAAAAGGCTGCAGGCTCCTGCGTAAACAGGGTCTCAGGTAAAGTTACAGATGAAATTTATGAATTCTTCATTCAGAGACTGATAATTTATCTTTCTGACAGGTATGCAAAAAATGTGTTGGAGGCCTGTGCTTCTAATAAAAATCCTTTAACGGATCTAACAGATTATATTAATCGTGTTGAAGCTGTTTCTATTTTCAACTCGCCTTCTGTTCTTGAAAGTGCAAACAGAGTTTTAAGAATTTTAAAAGAAAATTCTAAAAAATCTGTTAACAAAAATCTTTTCAAAGAACCGGCAGAAGCCATGCTGTTTAATCAAATTGAAACTATCTCAGACAATTTAGATTACGGTACATATTTGAAACAGCTTGAGGATATTAATCCGTCTGTTGAAAAATTCTTTAATGATGTTCTTGTTATGGACAAGGATGAAAATGTTAAGGAAAACAGACTTGCACTTTTAACTATGCTTAAAAGAAAATATGATTATATAGCTGATTTCAGTAAATTATAAAGATTTGTAAACAATCTTTGTAAAAAAGTAAATTATTTTTTTCAGGATACTTTACAATAATACAAAGAAGATCGTTTAAATTATAGCACAATATAGTAGGAGTCAACTTATGCTAAACAGATTGAAAAATCTAAAAATAGTAAAATCATTAGGAAAGCATATCAGCCCGAAATTACGATGGTTGAATTTTATGAATCTTAATGTAAATAAAAAGTCAGCTGATTATATCAGTATGATAACAGGAGTTGACGAATTAAAATCAAGTTCTGATGAACGTAAGCTGGAAGCAATGGTCAGAGAACAACTCAAAGAGGAATTTCCTAATATAGAGAATATGAAATCTTATGAGCTTCTTGTAGATGCTGTTATTCATAACTACAAGAAAAAACAGCTTCAAGCTATGGATGAGCAGGAAAATAATTAATAACTCATCAAAATTAATAAAAGGTAACACCCGATTGCGGGTGTTATTTTTTTATTATTTTTTTTAGATTGTTTTTGTTTGTACGTTGACATAAACTATGTTATTAGAAGTGAATAAGTAAATAGGTGAATAAGAGAATAAGTCTTTACGGTGCGCAAAAGCGCACGAAATATATTTTCCTTCCCTATTTAGGGAAGGTTAGGATGGGTTACACAATCAATACCCGCCCTTCCCTCCCTAATCAGGGAGGGTTTATTAATAATTACTGCTTAACGAAACAGGAGCAAAACGAGTGTTGTTTGAGTGGTAAAGTTAGATCCTGAAACGAGTTCAGGATGACAAATGTATAGCGAGTTCACTCGTTTCAGATTGAGTTTAGCAGTACTTAAACGGTCTGCGTGTTTCTTTTTCTTCTCCAATATTCTTTTTCTTTTCATCGCAAAAAACGGATTGCGAGCTGAGACTGGAGTGGCGGATGCGTTGAGCATTCGACACGCAACGCCGTTAATCGCGAGCAACCAAGTGAAAAAGAATATTCGGTGCGGGGTCACTATACCCATAACATAGTTTATGTAAAAGGAGGAAAAATGACTGTAACTATTATTGGAGTTTGTTTGGAAAACAGAGTTGAAACTGCTGTGGATTTTCAAAAACTTATTACTAAATTCGGCTGCGAAATAAGAACAAGGATAGGACTTCATCCCTCAAACAGAGAGGTTTGTCTTAACCGTGGTATTGTGCTTTTGGAAGTTAACGGCGATGCAAAACTTTTAAAAGAAGAACTTTCAAAGGAGTGGAAGTTTCAGACAATGGAATTTGAATTATAACTTTTGTAAAGCTTTTATTTAGTGTATAGCAAAAAAATATTTTTAGAGTGTTTAATGCTAAAGGGAATTAGACTAGATGATAATGCCCGTAAATGCTTCACAATCAAATTTTCTTTCTCAGGCGCTTTTAAAGAAATCGCCGGACGGTAAAACAGAAGCTAATAAACCTAAAAGAACAAGCATTTTTTATATAAATGATTTTCATGGCAAGTCTATAAATATGGAGCGAGCTGTTACTGCGTCAAAGTCCTTTGATCATTTTACACAATCTATTCCTACTGATAAACTAAAGCTTTCTTCAGGTGATATTCAACTTGGCGAACCTGTGCCATCTAATCTTGTAATGGTAGAAGCCTTAAATGTTATGGGGATTATGGCTTCTGCTATGGGCAATCATGAATATGATACGCCTGATCATATTGGAGAGCTTATTCCACATATGGGATATAAAATGCTTGCTTGCAATATAAATATTAAGCCTGACAATCCATTATATAAAAAAGTTGAAAAATCATATATTCAGGAAATTAACGGTAATAGATATGGAATCATAGGTGCTTCTCCTGTTGATTTATTTTCAAGGCTGAAATATGGCAAAATTTTTGAAGAGCTTAATATTGACGGGATTGATGATACTATACAAGATATTCAATGCGAAGTTGATAAATTAAAAACGCATGGAGTAAATAGAATTATCCTTTTGTCTCATGTTGGTTTCGGATATGATCAAAAAATTGCAAAAGAAACAGATGGTATTGATATAATTTTAGGTGGTCATTCTCATAATCTTGTGACAAATGTCAAGCCTGGTGTAAATTTGTTTAATTCCAAATCAGGTGAGCCTGTGGTTATTACTCAGGCCGGCCGTGATGGTAATTATTTTGGTATTTTGAATGTTGAATGGGATAAGAATGGTATTATATCAAAAGTTCAAAATAATATAACAAGTACAAGAGGATTTAAGAGAAGTCCTGTTGTAAGACACATATTTGAACAAATTTTGGGTAAGCCAAAGGTCGTAGGTATAATAAATTCAGCTCCGCCGCCTTTAAATAATGCATCGATTGAACCAAACGGTCATGCAAATTTTCTCTGTGACTGCATGAGAGAAGAATTAAATACTGATATCGCGCTTTTTGGATCTGCAACAATGAGAGGTTTCTTTGAACCTGGTAAGCTTGATACAAGGTGGCTTGAAGATATTTCACCTTTCAAAAATAAAATGGTTGTTGCAAATTATTCTGAAAAAGAAATTGTAGATATGTTGAGAGTTTCTGCAAGTTCCCTAGTAAATACTAATAATAAACCAGGTATAGTCCATGTTTCAGGTTTAAAATATACAATATCTAAAGACGGCAAATTGAAAAAAGCTTCATTTTTAGATAGAAACGGTAAAGAATTTCCTATTGATATAGACAATCCACGCTCTGATAAAATGTATAAAACAGCTCTGATTGATTATTACGCGCAGGGACATGACGGATTTACCATGCTTAAAAAATATGATCAGGCAGAAAGAATTTATGACTTTGATGTCTGTAAATGTGTGGAAGATTATATGAGTAAGCATCCTGAGCCTGTAGATATAATTGATGATGGCAGAATTAAAATTGAAGATTGATTAAAAAATCGATTTATTATTTCCCCTTTTCTTCATACATATTAATCATGTCATAATCCCATATTAAAATCCCTATTGCAATAAGATATGTAACAAGTATTCCTGTAATATAATTAGACAATTTTGTAATTACGATTTGATGTGACGATATTGCAAGGCTTATTGATGTTATATTTCCTTGATATACTAACGCTATTACTATACCTGTTATAAAAAATATAATGAATACAAAGGAAAATGTTATAATATATGCGGCAATTGTTATATATAATTTTTTTACAAGTAGTAAAAAGTATTCTTTAGCTGTGAATTTTTCAAAGAGCCTGAAAGCATGACTGTCAAAATTGTAAGAAAATCCGGCAAGAATCATGGTTAAAGGAATCGAAATAACAGTGTCAACACAAAAAACAGCGTATGAGTATTTTGTATAAAAATTTGCCAAAACTATAATTATGCCTGCTAAAAAAATAATAAAAGGAATTTTTTTGAATGATATTTTAAATATATTCAGGTCAATATCAGGAAGTTGTCTTGAGTGCATAAAATCGGTTTCAAAGCCTATAAAAAACAGGTTAAAAATAATAAGAATGCCTACAAGTAACATTTTTTGCACGTGGGAAATTGCATTAATATCCTGTGCGGCAAGCGCAAGATAAGCATTAATTAAACCGAAAATTCCGCAAAATGAAAAAAAACTTATTTGTCTATTTAATGCATCTTCTCCTGTATATAATATTTTTAATGCTTCAACCATTTTTGCCATATGAAATCCTTTCTTAATACAGGTCTGACATATTTGTTATAAGAACTTATAAGTGAATATGGAAATGCAAAATACCAAGTAATAATTACAAAATATCCCGCAAATGTGTTCATGAATAAATCAAGTACATAAACATCTTTTATAATAATACCTGCTCTGTCAATGCCTGTTATTCCTGCAACAGTGTAAATAAGTATATAAGCTGCTGCAGTTAGCAAACTAATGATTATAAACAATGTTAAATTAATGTATAAATTTTTTGCGGCAGGTTTTATAAGTTTACAAATTAAAAAAACGTTGAAGAGACCTTTTAATTTGAAATTTTCGGCATATGCAAGAAAAAAATAATAAATAAACGGAGCCAAAAATAATATAAAAGCAACTATTACAATAGGAACTATCATAAAATGTGTTTTTATATACAAGACAACAGCAAGAACAATAAAAAAGCATGCATATAATCCCCATACAATATTTAGTCCGAGTAATCCGATAATGGTTTTAGGTGTAATTTCTGTAATTTTCGGCAGAACTCCTCCGTTTATATTTTCTATTGCATTGTGTAAGAATTGAAGACTATAAATACCTATTAAAATATTACATATTAAATCAACCGGGTTTTGCTTTAAAGAGTATATATTGCCTAGCCTGATGTCTACAAATATTGATAATGATGTCCATAAAAAGGCAAAAATTATTAAACCTATATTTGCTTTTTTATTTTCAAATACTTTTTTATAGCTTTCAATAAGAATATTTGTCATAGCCTTTTTCCTTTATATTTATTTATTATAACAGTTTTATAATCTATTGCAAGATTGTTTCTTTATAGTAAAATTATTCTATGGATACCGAAATTAAACAACATCTGAATGTGCTAAAAGATAGATTTGAAAAAATTAAGGAGTGTCTTTGACTGTGACGATTTAAAAGAAGAACTTTCCCGTCTTGAATCAGATATGCAAGCTCCTGAAATATGGTTAGATCAAAGACTAGCTTCTGAATTAGGTTCAAAAATCAGAGATATAAAAGATAATTTGGAATTTATCAACAAATGGCAGTGTGTTCTGGATGATGCTACTGTTGCAGTTGATATTAAAGATGATGAGTTGATTGAAGAAAGTTTCAAAGCGTTAAAAGATATGGAAAAAGCTTTGGATAAATATGAAATCAAGCAGATGCTCGGCGGGGAGTATGATGTTGCGGATGCTATTTTATCAATAAATTCGGGTGCAGGTGGAACGGACGCGCAGGATTGGGCGAGTATGCTTTTGAGAATGTATCTGCGTTGGGCAGAAAACAGAGGATGGAAAGTTGAGCTTTTGGATAAACTTGACGGTGATGAAGCAGGAATAAAATCAGCCACAATTAAAATTACCGGTAAATATGCATTCGGTTATGCAAAGGCCGAAAAAGGAGTGCATCGTCTTGTGAGAATTTCGCCTTTCAACGCAAACGGAAAACGCCAGACAAGTTTTGCATCAGTTGAAGTTGCACCCATTATAGAGGATTTTGAAAAAACAGTAAATATTCCTCCAGAGGATCTGGAAATAGATACGATGCGTTCGGGTGGTGCCGGCGGACAGAATGTGAATAAAGTGGAAACGGCAGTAAGAATATTGCATAAACCGTCCGGAATTGTTGTAAAATGCCAACAGGAAAGATCACAACTTCAAAATAAGGAAAATGCAATGCAGATTCTTGCATCAAAACTTCTTGCCTTGAGACAGGCTGAGCATGAAAAAAAACTTGCTGATCTGAAAGGTGAAACTGCTGATATTAATTTTGGATCACAAATAAGATCGTATGTTTTTCATCCATATAAGCTGGTAAAAGATCACAGAACAGGTTTTGAATCAGGAAATGTTGATGCGGTTATTGACGGAGAACTGGATGGTTTTGTTGAGGCATATTTGAGAATAAATAATTGAAATTTTGTTTTATTACAGAATTATTTGGGCAGATGTTTTTGCCAGTCGCCTTCCAGACTCTGAATAAACTTGTGAGCATCAATAACGTCATCGTAGTTAATTGGTTCGGGGCCTTCTTGAATTTCAAGTGGTTCATAGTTTTTTATATCAATGTCGGTAAATCCGACAAAGGCAACTCCAAAACTTTTCCCGCAGTGCTTACATTCCAGACCAATGACGGTTAGTCCTTCTTCTTCACGTTTTATGCTTACTGAATTTTCGTCAAAACTGTTTTTGCACTGTGAACAACAAAGATTATTAAATAATTTTTCTATTTTCTTTTTCATATAAGTCCTCATTGCTATTATAAATAAAATTTTATTAAAAATTGTTAATTTTTTTTGAAGCATGGGTATAATATAATTAAGGCGGATTATTTGTCGTTCGATCTGTCTAAGCTTAACATAAAGGAGTGTTTATTATGGAAGCTATCAACTTAATTCTTTTTGGATTCATTGTTTATACCGCGTTAATTGTTGTACCGAGCATCTGGGAAGAATTAACTACTGAGGGTTAATATCTCTTTAAAATTTAAGACGAATTAATTGATTGAGAGTTCCTGTTTTTCTTAAAATTTTCGCCAAATGTGTGAGTATATGGTTTTAAAAGTGTAATTTATACATTAATTCTTTAGTGTATTATTTTGTTACGGGTAAAACTTCTGATAAACATTTAAGTGCTACGTCAGCGGCAAAATCCATGTCTTTTCTTTCCATAATTAATGGCGGGTTGAAATAAATAACATCGCCTAAGGGTCTTAAAATAACTCCCTCCATCAAAGCCTTTTGATAAATTTGATAGCCTGTTCTAAATTTTTTGTCAAAAGGCTTTTTACTTTCTTTATCTTCCACAAGTTCAATTGCATTGATTAAGCCTATATTACGAACTTCTCCAACATTTGGGTGCGAGAGAAATTTGGCTTTAATTATTTGATTAAAATAAATTGCATTTTCCTGTGCTTTTTTTAATACGGAACCATCCTCCAGAATATCAAGAACGGCATTAGATGCTGAGCAGGCAAGAGGGTTACCGCTGTATGTATGGCTGTGCATAAATGCTTTGCCGGTGTTGTAATCTGCATAAAATGCATCATATATTTTTTGAGTTGTTACAAAAAGGGCCATTGGCATATAACCGCCTGTCAAACCTTTAGAAAGGCACATAATATCAGGTGAAACATTTGCATGCTCAAATGCGAACATTTTACCTGTTCTTCCAAATCCTGTGGCTATTTCATCTGCAATCAGGAGAACATTATATTTATTGCATATGTTTCTTAGTTTTTTTAAATATAAAGGCGGATAAATTTTCATTCCTGCAGAACCTTGCAAAAGAGGTTCAACAAGCATTGCTGCTGTCTCATTTCCATATTTTTCAAATGTTTTTTCTGCCAGCTCAAAACATTCGCAAGTACAATTTTCTCTTGTTTTTCCATAAGGACACCTGTAGCAATCAGGACCTTGAATTCTTACAATATCCATCAATATTGGTTGATAAAGTTTTGTATAAAGATCACAATCCCCTGCTGAAAGTGCCCCTATTGTTTCTCCATGGTATGCATCTGTTAATGCCATGAATTTTGTTTTTTGTGAGTTTCCTGTTTGTTGGTGATATTGAAAGCTTACTTTCATTGCGGCTTCAATGGAAGAAGACCCATTATCGGTAAAATTGAATTTACACAAACCTTCAGGCAGAATTTTTGAAAGTCTTTCACATAGTCTGATAGCCTGTGTATGAGTAAAATTTGCAAATATGACGTGCTCAAGTTCATCTATTTGATTTTTTACAGCTTCATTTATTTTAGGGTTGCAGTGTCCGAGAAGATTGCACCACCATGAACTTATAACATCAAGATATTTATTTCCATCAATATCATACAGATACATTCCCTGACCTTTTTTTATTACAATCGGATTTAATTCTTCGTAATCTTTCATCTGCGAACATGGATGCCATATGTATTTTAAGTCTTTTTCAGCCCAAATATTCATGTTATACCTCTTTAAAAAACATTGATAAATCTTCTATATCTTTTGCATCTTTTTTCACAGTTGCTATAACTTTAATCCCTGTTAAAGCTGCAATCTGTTTCCTGTTATCCTGTTGCATAAAATTTTTTTCATCATAATTATTAAGTATTATTCCTTTGATGTGAATTCCATGCTGCTTTGCATATTCAACCGTAAGCAGTGTTGAGTTAATTGTACCTAGTGAAGCAGATGCAATTATTATAATATCAAGATTTAGAGCTTTTATAATATCAGGAAGTAAAAGCTTTGTTTTTGAATCAAGGTTGAAAGGGCATGCAATTCCTCCGGCGCCTTCAATAACGAGATAGTCAAATTCCTGTTTTATTCTTTCAAAGTCTGATTTGATTTTTTCTAATTTTATGGGATTAGCTGATATTTGTGCCGCAAGGTGCGGAGAAACTGCGTCTTTAAAGATGTATGAAACATAATCTTCTGGATTTAAGAGAATATTTGCCTGTTTAAATACGTAATCGCAATCACCAGGAATAATTTTATCTTCAATAATTTCAGCTCCGCTTAATGCTGGTTTGTAATATCCGCAATTAATACCCTGTTCCCTTAATTTTTTTACAATAAGTGAGGATATATAAGTCTTTCCTATATCTGTGCCTGTTGCTGTTATAAATATCCCTTTTGCCAAGTTTAGCCTCCTATTATATTGCCATTTTGCCTTCACAGTCATCCTGAACTTGTTTCAGGTTCTGTTTAAGATACTGAACTAAATTCAGTATGGCAAAATGGCAATAAATCAATATAAATTATAGCGATCCGCCGCCACCGTCACGGAAGTAGTCATAATGTCTTATATCATCGTAATTGTTGATATATTCTGCTTCCACATTCTTCTGAAACTGTGTCTTTGGTACAGCTGCGGTACTCCTTGAAGCTAATAATGCATCAATATTCGGAGCAAGTGTTAATTCAAAATGGAAGCGCCCCATTTTTCTGTCAGGTTCCCAGTGATTGCTAATTAAAGGATAGCCCCAGTATAGTCTTGCGCTTAAATCGCCTGGGAGCTGAACTCTTAATCCCATACCCAGTGATGCTGCAAAGTAGCTGCCCCCGTACACATCTTCACTTGCTGTCGGGAAAATTCCTGCAGTATCCGCGAACACTGCCCCTTTTACATATTTGCCTATAAAAGGAATTTTTTCACCTGATCTAGGGCTCGTAATTTCTCTGGGTAAAATCGGAAACATAAGTTCACCGCTTATAAAGTAACCGTTTTTACCGATCATCATACCTTCTGAGTAGCCTCTAACTGTTGCTAAACCACCTGTTTGCATCTGGTCTAAGTAAGGTATTCTTTTATCTCCAGGAACAATTTGATAGTTACTTCTCAATTGACCTATTATACCATGAGAAAAGTCATGTAATCTTACGATACTACCGCTATATTTAAAGTAGTTGTTATCTCTGTCGCTGTTGAAAATCGGGAATGAATAATATGCATCCTGATTTAAATACCAGATACCGTATTTGGTGTCTTTTCTTAACATCAATGCAACTTCTGCAGAGGTTATGTTATCTGTGCTGTTAATAGCATCTCTAAAAGCCGAATCCAGAAAATCATATCCAGTTCTTATATCAGTAAATGTTCTGGCTCTTTTGTAATTTAAGCCGCCGTATGCCTTTAATTCAAAACCTGGTTTTCTAATAAGTGGCTGTGTATAATACAAAGAGTATTGATATGCGTTACTGCCGAGTTTTAAAGGAACAAGCGGACCGTATTTTATGTCAGCAAATGTTGAAGAAAACATAAAGCCTACACGGCCGTCTTTTTTGTTTACAGGAAAGTTATAATCAAAGAACGGGCTCTGTGCACCTCTTGAAAAATATGACCCTAATGATATTCTGTCTCTGTGTCCGAACAAACTGTCTGCATAAATCATTGCACCGCCTCTAAGGCTTCCTGTATTGTATCGGCCGGCATTATCAAAAATACCCATTACGTGGAACGGAAATGTTTCATCTGCAACTAATTCAATATCTGTGGTTCCCGGTTTTTCTCCGGCTTTTAAATTTGCTTTTAATTTAATACCATCATTGTATCTGTTGAAATCAAGAACATCTTGTTCTAGTTCAACGATATCAAACAATTCACCTTCTTTTTGCGGCATCCTTGTTGTAATATATCCGTCTTTTGTCCATTTGTTTTCAGATACTGTAATGCTTCCGATTTTACTTTCAGTTAGAGCAATATAGATATTTCCATTTTCCACAGTTTGTTCAGGTAAGAAGGCTCTTGCTGTTACAAAACCCTTTTCAGCATATAAATTGTTAATACTGTCGATTACCTTTTGGATATCTTCTATAAATACGTTTTTACCTACTATGGGCTGAACAAGCTTGTTAATTTCTTCTTTTGTCAAAATTTCAGACGGTGCAACTTCAACAGAGTTTACGTAAACTCCTTTCGTGTTAAGTTCTTCAACCGTTGCCTGCTGGACTGAGCCGGCGTTGTAGTTTTGTATAATCTGATTTTTTGCGTTGGGGTCTTTTTCGAGTTTTTTACGTTCCTGATAATACTGATAATCTTCATTTCTATAGTTTTCTTGATATCTTTCCTTGAGATTATTTGTATCATGCATCTGGTTCAAGCCGCCTTGACCTTGAATCATCTGCATTTGCTGGGGGGTAATATCAGTTCCGCCAAACACATCGGCTAAGGCAGGGGTAAAAGATGCAGGAATTGTTAATGCTATACTCATATACATTACAGCACTTAAAATATTTTTTTCGAGATTAATCTTCTTCATTTATTCACCTTTATTTATAATTTTAAAATTATATTTTATTTAAGTCCGGTCAATTTTATTTTTGCGCACAGGAGCATAAATAAAAACGATTTCTTAACTTTTATTAAGATATAGTTACAAAAGTTAATTTTTTAACCAAATTCTATTTGACCTGTTATTATTATATAAGATATAGGTTTGCTTGTAAAGATTTTATTTTATAAATCAATCCTATAGTGGATAGGTTTTAATAAATTTGATACAGGCAGTGTATGAGGGAGAAAATATATGGATAAAAAAATTAAATTATTGGCAGCAGGTTTATTAACTTTTACAGCGGGTATTGCTTTTAGTAACTTTGCAATTTCTGATGTTCCGTCAAAAATTGCGGTTGTAGATGTTCAGGCTGTTGTGAACTCGTCTTCACAGGTTCAAGCTTTGAAGAAAGAGCAGCAGGCAAAATCAAAAGAGATTGTTGCCTTTGTTGAAAAAGCAAGAAAAGAAGTTGCTGCTACTACTGATGTGAAAAAGAAACAGGCTCTTGAAGAAAAGTATAATAAAGAGTTAAATTCTAAAAAGACAGCTATGGATAAAAATTATGCACAAAAGCTCTCTGTTATTGATTCATCTATTTCAAAACAGATTGAAAACCTGGCAAAAACAAACGGGTATGACATTGTTATTGCTAAAGGCGTAGTCCTTTATGGTGGTAATGATATTACCGATGCTGTGAAAAAAGCGGTTAAATAAAAATAGTTTGGACTTGCTATACACAAGTTTAAACAATATCGAAATTATTTTAATCCCTGAAATAAATTCAGGATAGGCTCTGAACTTGATTCAGGGTCTATTTTTTGCGAGATCTAAAACGAGTTCTGTATTACAGTATCTTAGATGTAAACTTGTATATAATTACTAAATATTGTAAAAACTCCCAATTAATTAACCGGGAGTTTTTAATGATTTTATTCCTTCGCTTGATTCTGAACTTTATACATCTTTATATGATCCTGTAAACCGGTTTGTATAAATGGTATGCAGTAATTCATGCGCTTTATGCGAATTTGGTTCTTCCAAATATTCGTTATAAAGTTTTCTGATAGACGGGTTGAAGTGTGATTTTCTGTAAGGAAGTGATGCATCTTCTTTGTAAAGACCTTCTGCGCGTTCTTCCTTGATTTTTGAATTATCACAGCTTCTCGGCTGGCCGCCGCCGTTGATACAGCCCCCAGGGCAGGCCATAACTTCAAGCATCTGGAATTGGGCTTTTCCTTCTTTAATTTCTCTTAAAGATTTTTCAGCTTCTTTAAGTGTTGAAACTACTCTTACAACAAGTTTTGTACCCTTAAGATCCAATTCAATATCTCTGCATCTGTTTGTTGTTCCTCGCATCTGCTTAATATCGACATCATTTAAAGGTTCGTTTGTTGCAAATTCATAAGCCGTTCTGACAGCAGCTTCCGCAACACCGCCTGATGCTCCGAAGATTGTTCCAGCGCCTGTATATTCTCCAAATGGTGAATCAGGTGCTTCAGGTTCAAGTGCATTAAAGTTGATGCCGGCTTCTTTAATCATACGGCCAAGTTCCTGTGTAGTCAGAACATAATCAGTATCAGGACGTCCATTATGTGTAAGTTCGGGGCGTTTGCATTCATATTTTTTAGCTGTACACGGCATAATTCCAACAACCACAAGATTTTCCCGAGGTATATTAAAATGTTCAGGAACAAGTGTTTTGAGAACAGGTGAGAGCATGCTCATCGGCGATTTGCAGCTTGATAAGTGATTCAGCATATCAGGATGCTCCATTTCCAGATATTTAATCCATGCAGGGCAGCAGGAAGTAAATATTGGAAGATTTTCTCCGCTTTTCAGTCGGGATAAAAACTCCGTTGCTTCTTCCATAATTGTTAAATCTGCACTGAAATTAGTATCAAATATCAAATCAAATCCGATTTTGCGTAGTGCTGCATTCATTTTTCCGATAAAATTTTCACCTGGTTCAAGTCCGAACATTTCTCCTATCGCAACCCTTGTTGCAGGAGCCATTTGAACAACAACTTTTTTATCAGGATTTGTAATTTCTGACCATACCTGTTCAACATCGGATTTAATAGTCAAAGCACCTGTCGGGCATACTGCAACACATTGACCGCAGTTTACACAGTCAACCTGACCGAGCGGTCTGCCGTTCATCGGTTGAACAACTGTTTTTGAACCTCTGTTTGCGAAACCTAAAACCGAGTGTCCCTGAAATTCTGTGCAGGCTCTGACGCATGCGCCGCATAGAATACATTTATTTGGGTCTCTTACAATTGACGGACTTGATGCATCTATTAAATGGTATTCATCAAGTTCTTTATCCGGATATCTAATGTTTCTGATTCCGTATTCTTCTGCATATTGCTGTAATTCGCAGTTACCTGATTTTTCGCAGGTTAAGCAGTTTCTGTCATGATTTGCAAGAAGAAGTTCCAGAACTGTTTTTCTGATCCTTCTTGTTTTTTCCGTATTCAGATGAATTTTTAAACCGTTTTCCGGAGGCATTGTACAGGAAGATTGAATTCCTCTGCCTTCAACTTCCACAACACACATTCTGCAGGCGCCGAAAGATGTTAAATCAGGGCGATAGCAGAATGTCGGAACATTCATTCCTGCCTTTCTTATTACCTCAAGAAGATTTGGTTCATCTGTAAATTCAACTTCTTTTCCGTCTATAAATAGTGTTTTTTTATCTGTCATTTTGTTATTCCTTATATTGGAAGTCCGGAAGCTCAGATGTCAAGAGGTCAGGCTATTATCAGTAAATTGCTTGCCTTCTTGCCTTCGTGACTTCTGTTCTTCTATTCTAATACTATTGCCTTGAACGGGCAGTTTTGCATACATGCCTCGCATTTAATACATTTATCCTGATTAATATGATGAGGATGTTTGATAGTTCCCTCTATTGCGCCTACAGGACAAATTCTTGCGCATTTTGTACATCCTCTGCAGGCAGATTCGTTGATTACGAGCTTTTTCATTGCCGTGCAGACGCCTGCAGGACATTTTTTGTCTTTTATGTGTGCAATATATTCATCTCTGAAGTATTTTAATGTTGAAAGAACAGGGTTTGGAGCAGTTTTTCCGAGTCCGCAGAGAGATCCGTCTTTAACAGCGTGAGCAAGTTCTTCCAGAGTTTCTAAATCCTTCATCTCACCTTTTCCGGCAACAATTTTTTCTAGGATTTTGAGCATATTTTTAGTACCTTCACGGCAGGGAACACATTTGCCGCAGCTTTCGTGCTGGGTAAAGTTCATAAAGAATCTTGCAACTTCAACAATACATGTTTTGTCGCTCATTACAACAAGTCCGCCTGAACCTACCATTGCGCCTGCTTTAATTAGGTTATCGTAATCCATAGGGATATCAAGATGTTCTTCCGTTAAGCAGCCGCCAGAAGGACCTCCGATTTGTACAGCTTTGAATTTTTTGCCGTCTCTCATTCCTCCGCCGATATCGAAAACTATTTCTCTTAAAGTTGTACCCATAGGAACTTCAATAAGCCCTGTGTTATTGACTTCGCCTGTAAGGGCAAATGTTTTTGTGCCTTTAGAAGTTTCAGTTCCCATAGAGGCAAACCAATCAGCGCCTTTAAGTATAATTAAAGGTACATTGGCAAGTGTTTCAACGTTGTTAATCAAAGTCGGTCTGCCAAACAAACCTTTGTTTGCAGGAAACGGCGGTTTAGGTCTCGGCATTCCGCGTTCACCTTCGATAGATGCTATAAGAGCTGTTTCTTCCCCGCAGACAAATGCTCCTGCACCTTCTTTAATATGAATTTCAAGAGAAAAGTCGCTGCCCATAATATTTTTGCCTAAAAAGTTTCTTTCTTCGGCATCTTTTATGGCTTTTCTTAATCGTTTAATAGCAAGCGGATATTCAGCTCTAACATATATATAACCTTCATCTGCACCGATAGCAAAAGCTGCAATTGCCATACCTTCAAGGAGTTTATGCGGATCGCCTTCCATAACGGATCTGTCCATAAATGCTCCCGGGTCACCTTCATCGCCGTTGCAGACAATGTAAGATTTGCCGCCTCTGTTTGCAGCTGTAAATCTCCATTTACGGCCTGTCGGGAAACCGCCGCCGCCTCTGCCTCTTAAACCAGACTTTTCAATAGTATCAATGACTGCATCAGGGTTGTTTTCCTCCAGTACCTTGGACAAAGCTTCATAACCTCTGACAGCTATTGCTTCATCAATTGATTCCGCATTAATGTTTCCGCAGTTTGCAAGAGCTGTTCTTGTTTGTTTAGCGTAGAAATTTATATGTTCATCGTCCAATACCCGTGCTTTTGTTTTTGGATCGACATACAAAAGTCTTTCCACCGGTTTGTCATTTTTGATGTGGCTTTCATAAATTTCTTCAACATCTTTTTCTTTAACTTTAACATAAGTTACATGTTTGTCAGGAATTACAACAAGAACTCCTTGCTCGCAAAAACCGTGGCAGCCTGTGGGAACGATTGTCATTTTGTCGTAATCTGTAAGTGTTGAAACATCTGCACCTAATTCTTTGAATTTTTCAATTACTTTCATAGAACCGTTTGCAACACAACCTGTTCCGGCACATACTAAAACACGTAATCCCTGATTTGTTATAATATTTTTAGCTTTTTTTTGTTCTTCCTCAATATTAATATTTAACGCTGTTTTTTCCATTAGTTTTCCCCTTTCATAATTGTATCTAACACTATGGTGATAGCATCAGAGGTCATTTGAGGATAAACTTTATCGTTTATAACAACAACCGGAGCAAGTCCGCATGCCCCGAGACAGCTTACTGTTTCAAGAGAGAATAAACCGTTTTCACTGGTTAACTGACCTGCCGGTATATTTAATTTTGCTCTTATAGCGTTAAGAACAGGCATTGATCCCCTAACGTGGCATGCTGTTCCATCACATACTTTAATTTCGTATTTTCCTTTTGGTTCAAGTGAAAATTGTGCGTAAAATGTTGCAACTCCAAAAACTGTTGCAGGGGATAAACCTTCCATTTTTGTTCCGATATAAATCATTGCATCTTCCGGAAGATATCGGAAAACTTCCTGTACTTTCTGTAAAATCGCTATTAGGTTAGATTTTTTATAGTCATATTCTGCCATAATTTCATCTAACTTTGATGTATCGATTTTATGAGGGCTTTCTACACTCATTTCGAACTCCTATGTATT
>CALVCJ010000038.1 GCA_944326015.1 Candidatus Gastranaerophilales bacterium | reverse complement strand
AATATCACTAATCATAGCTTCAATTTCATTTATTGTATCGCATGGTTCTTCATCATCATTAGAAGTTTGTGGTTTTGATTCATCCTCTTCAATAACCTCAACCGTACACCTGCAATTCGGGTGAGGGCGTTCAGGTACTTCGTCATAAAAATCAAAAATTTTCCCGTCAAAAGATTTACAAACATCACAGGTATGTTCACCGTTTTCAGAATGCCAAACGTATTTTTTATAACTAATTCCACCTTTTAAAACTGTATTTTCTATATCTGCCCTTTCAAAATCAGATCCCAAATTATTCTCGTTTAAGGTATTATAGCGATACAAAGATTTACCGATATTTTGTAAGTTTGTATATTGTTTCAGTATTTTATTTTTATCTTTAATATTGAATACTGGATTTGAATAATTCTTTAATAAATTTTCCTGACTTTTTGATAAATCATTTAAAATTGTTTCTAAATTTTTGCCGTATTGCAAAGCTTGTAAAAATTTGTTTTTTAAATTTGCCATTTACATTTCTCCTTTAATTCTTATTTTCATAAATCTGATAAAAAAAGAGTAAGGCAGAATCTTTTATCATTTAAATTATCTTACCTTACTCATTTTTTATCAGATTTAATTGAATATTATAATTATATCATTTGTATCAAAAATCCGTCAATATTAAACCAAAGTTTTAATTCAAAATATCTAAAAGTTTTATAAAATTTACTTTAATGATATAAAGGTGACAAATACAGTTGATATTATTGACATCCAGAGCAATGACATAGGATGATAAAATGGAATAAATCTTTCCTGCGGGGTTAAATATCCTGCTATTCGTATAAAAATCCCCTGCCTGGTGCAGAGGATTTTTATTTTATGATATAAATAATATATGAATAAAATATTTAATGATATTATTAATCAATATAAAAAACTTCCGCAAGTAATGGCTATCGCAATAGGCGGTTCTCAAATTGCCGAAACAGCTGACATTAATTCAGATATTGATATTTATGTTTTTACTGATGGTGATATTCCCATTGCTGAAAGATTAAAACTTGTAAAAAAATATTCCTCCAGATACGAAGTAGGAGGTGAATATTTCGGTTCAGGTGATGAATTCTGGATCGACAGAATGAACAAGCAGTTAGATGTAATGTATATGGATACAAAATGGATGGAAAACATTATTGAAAATGTTTGGTACAAACACCTCCCTTCTAACGGATATACAACATGTTTTTTATTTACTTTGAAAAACTGTGAAATCGTTTTTGACAGAAAAGAGTGGCTTAAAAATTTAAAAAATCAGTTAACAACTCCATATCCGAAAGAATTAAAACAAAATATTATTATTAGAAATTTGATGCTTTTAAAAGACAAGCCTTTTGCTTCATATTATGACCAGATTAAAAAAGCAATTCAAAGAGATGATTTTAACAGTATAAACCATCGTATCTCAGCTTTTATGTCCAGCTACTTTGATATTATTTTCGCAAATAATGAACTGCTGCACCCTGGAGAAAAAAAACTTGTTAAATACGCAAAAAAATATTGTAAAATATTACCCGCAAATTTTTCTCAAAATATTAGCAAACTGCTTACACAACCAAATTCCAACACGCTGAATATCTTGGATGATATGATATCAGAATTAAAAAAAACTGTATTATAACATGCTGAGTTATCACTGCGGAGACACACATGCACCAATCGCATCTATTAAACGTTTTACCGGTACTATTTTAATCCTTTTATCTTCAATTTTATTTGCGTAAGGTACAATCGCTTTTTTAAACCCTGTCATTACAGCTTCATTAAGACGCTTTTCAATGTTATTTACTGGATGTATTTCACCTGACAAACCTATTTCACCAATTATAACAGTTTGCGGATCAACAACAACATCACGTGCACAAGTTGCTACAGCAAGCGCTATGCCTAAATCTGCGGAAGGTTCATAAACATCAATTCCTCCCATCACATTCACATAAACATCTTGTTTCGAAAGATTTAAACCTACTCTTTTTTCCAGTACTGCCAAAATTTGCAATACTCTACTTGTATCAACACCGTTTGTAACACGTCTCGGGCTCGGATAAGGCGTCGATCCGACAAGCGCCTGAATTTCTACAAGCAACGGACGTGTACCCTCATTTGTTACAATAATTGCACTGCCCGGGACAGAAATCTGAGAACGCTCATTTAAAAAAAGCTCATTTGGATTTGTAACACATTTAAGTCCATCTGTTCCCATTTCAAAAATACCAACCTCAGAAGTATTACCGAAACGATTTTTCATTGATCTAAGCATTCTATAAGACTTATATTTATCGCCTTCAAAATATATAACGGTATCAACCATATGCTCTAACACCTTCGGCCCGGCAATATTTCCATCTTTTGTAACATGTCCGATTACAATAACAGTTATATTTTTTGATTTTGAAATATGCATCAAAAGATTCGTACATTCTCTGATTTGAGAGACACTGCCAGCAGAGCTTGCAACATTTTGGGAATAAATGGCCTGAATACTGTCAATTACAACAACGTCAGGCATCAAAGCTTCAATCTGCGATTTTATATTTTCCATAGAAGTCTGAGGATAGATATATAAATTATCAGCATCTATTGCTAGTCTTTGTGCGCGAAGTTTCAGCTGGCTTGCACTTTCTTCAGCCGAAACATACAAAACCTTCTTGTTACTTTTACATAACTCACCGCTTGTCTGCAAAAGAATTGTTGATTTACCTATTCCAGGGTCACCTGCAATTAAGACAAGTGAACCTTGAACGAGACCGCCGCCTAAAATTCGGTCAAACTCTGAAATATTTGTTGAAACTCTGACTTCTTCCCCAATATGAATATCTTTTAAAAGTTCTGGTTTTTCTTTGTTAATAAATTCATCATGAGGAGAGTTATGCAAAGATTTTAAAGTAAATTGCATTTCTTCAACAAGAGTTCCCCAAGCCCCGCATTCTGGGCATTTCCCGAGATAACCGGCAGTTTCATAACCACATTCCTGGCATATCCATTTTGATTTCACCTTAGCCATAAATTGATTATACAACAAACAAAAATAAAGCATTAGATATGTTATTGAAATTCAATAATAAAAGGCGGTTTTAAAAACCGCCTTTTATTATTATTTTCTGCCTGTTTTATTAATCAATGACAGATCATCAACCCTTAAAGCAAAATAAGGCTTGATTTTATCTGCTTCCTGGAGGAACAAAACAAATGTATCGTCGAAATAGAATTTACGCGGTTCTAGTTTTTTAG
Source organism: Candidatus Gastranaerophilales bacterium (assembly GCA_944326015.1). Taxonomy (GTDB): domain Bacteria; phylum Cyanobacteriota; class Vampirovibrionia; order Gastranaerophilales; family Gastranaerophilaceae; genus Stercorousia. Next base: position 16,166 of record CALVCJ010000038.1, on the reverse strand, counting down.
GCATTAATGCTGACATTTCCACTGCAATTGCTGCTTCCGATTTCAATTTTACTCCTTCATTATCCATTTTAAAATCAACAGTTTCAAGTGCCTGAGATATTATCAAATCAGTTCCTTTAATTTTATGATTACACAGTTCATCGAAAGATTTTTCCCTGAATAAATTTATATTCGGAATTTTCAATTCATCATCTTTGTTAAATTTATATGAACCGTCGTACTGAACTCTTTTCATAAACATATCAGAGTATAACTTATCAAAAGTTTTATCATCATCTGTTCTGTATAGGTAAAGGACATCCTTTCCCTCTGTTCTTATTGCAATTGCAAAATCCTTCGGAGAATTATAGAACATAACATTTACCATATTATCCAAAGATTTGTCGCTGTTCTCATCTATTCCAAAAAAGTCAACTTTTTTGAAAGAATGCGCAAATCTCGCAGGTTTAAGTTTGTCAAATGCTGTTAAAAATTTAAAATCTTTTTTCAGCATTGCATAAACAAAATATTTTCCCGGAGCAGGAGTCCAATCTATTCCGGCCAAAACATCACTGGTTTCATTGAATTTTTCTTTAATTGCAGCTTCTATTTGCTCTTTTAATTCCATAGAAGTTTCTCCGTAAGCTTTATAATATGAGTCTTCAGACAGTTGATCCGCTTTAAATTTTTGTTTATTTAACTGCTTAACAAGCGGTGATTTGTAATCTTCAAAAACTACAGGTCCTTTTATTATTCCGTCCATCAAATCATTCCACGCAAGCTGAAATGTACCTACCCATAATCTGTTTGCCTGATTTGATTCGGATGCCAGCAACGGCAAAACGTCAAGCGTTTTAACATTTTTTGCCATAGCTGTTCCTCCAGCAAGTAATAAAATAAACATTAATAAAATTAACTTTTTCATATCTTCTCCTTATTTAGTATTTAAAAATCTTAGAAAGCCCTTTAAAAACCCCTTAACGTTTTTTTCATGAGGAATATTAGCGCAAACGTAATATTTTTCGTAGTTATTAATAATATTTTCAGGTAAATCATCACCTTTGTCAAGAACGTTTGAAATAAATTCAAGATAATCATCCTGTTCTTCTCTGTAAATATCATCTCTTGAGCGTAAATCTTCATCTGCTTCGTAGTGAATAAGAGCATGATAAGCCGCGTGAATACTTTTATCTTGGGTATCACGCGGGAATTTCAATATCGCTTCTCTTACACACATACGAGAAATTAAAACTTGACGTATCAGATTTGCAACTACGCTCCGATCCTCAAATTTACCCATTAATTAAACCGCCAAATTATCAGTCAACTCTTTTTCAATAAAATTTACTAATTTAGAATAATCACCGGAAAAAAACTGCTCAGCAAGAGTACTGACAGCCTCAGAAGCCATTTCAAGCCTATTCATAGCAGGTTTATAATAAAACTTTTTACCGGATCGGTAACGAACAAGAATATCTTTTGCGGTCAATCGATCCATAACAGTTTTTATAGTTGTATAGGCCCTTTCAACACCGCTTGATGTCAAATCATCAACAACATCCTGTATAGAAATATCGCTATCCTCATTTTTTTCGGTCAGATTCCAGATTGAATTTAGTATATCAATTTCAAGTTTACCACACACCATATATTCCTCTGCTTTCTTTTATTCTATAATTACTAACATTGTAACATATAAAGTTTTTATTTCAATATAGAGATAAAAAATGTTACAATTATCTTATATCAAAAAGATCTTCTTCTTTTTTAAAGTTTGTTTTACGTTTTCTCAATTTTTGATTTTTCTTTTTTGTTTTGTCGGAAACTTTCCTGTATGCATTATCCAGCGATATTTTAGTCAATGCAGTTCCCTTTCGCCTGTCATAAAACGTAAGCCAGAAACTTCTGTTAATATTATCAACTGCAAAAGAAACTCTGCCTGCAAATTTATCACCAGGTCTTATCTGTTTAAACATCAATTTTGTATCACCAAAAATTGACGGTCTAAAAACAGAATTATAATCATTCACAAGAGCCATATCAAGTCCTGAAAACGTCTTATCAGACATATTTGAGATCATAACCGTTAAAGTAATTGTATTAACCTCTCCGAAAGGGTCAGTTTCATGCTTTATGTCGCTTATATTAATATCTAAACCAGGATAAAACATTTCATGCTGCATCAAAGCTGACTCTTTATACACCGGTAACGGAACCGTAGTATTAATTTTTACTCTTATTTCATCGCCTGGTGCAATTAAGACGTCATGACCTTTTCTTATTAAAGCCATACCAAGCCCGATTGCACCGCCGACTGCAGCTCCACCTGCCAAAGTATATCCTTGAGATGCAATTGCGGCCTCCAATCCAAGCCAGTTTAATGCTAAAAAACCACCAACTGCACCTCCTGCCAGAGTATATCCAACATCCTGTGCCACAATTTTTGAAACTTCTGCAACAGGATGAAGTTTGGTTGACATTTTACCTTCTATCGGAATTTCACGCCCATCAGGAGTTACAAGATAATCAAAATCAAGTTCAATCCAGCCAGATCGCCCCAGTCTTTTCGGATCAACTGTCTGAGTAATTTTCCCATGTGCTATAGTACCTTTAGGAATAATTACCCCTTTATCACCTTTAACCTCATCTGTTACCTCTGCAAAAAATTCATCACCTTCAATATTTATATTACTGTCCAAAACTTGCGAAACCGTCATATTAATAACATCTTTCCTTTCAAGATGCTCAATCTGCCCGGTGAACAATTCTTTTTCAAGTTGTTTTTCATAAACATCTGTTTTTTCTGCATGCCCCTCCAAAACTTCAGAGAAAACAGCAGTATTAGAAAAAATAAATAAGAGCAATATTAACAATGCAATCAATCTTTTCATATCAGAATTATACAACAGTTTAATTACAAATACAAAAAAATGTAAAAAAAATATGAATTAGTGTTTGATTTTATAAAAATAAGGGCATAATAAATTTGTATTATTTATAAGGGAGGAAGCTGAATGCGTTGGTACGATTTGGAACCTGATGTTTGTATGGCAATAAGTATGATTGAGTGTGCAAAACAAGAAGAGCAGGTTGAATATGCTGAATATATAATAAGACTTGTTAAAGAAAAAGATTATGATATGAACTACATTAAAAATACCACAATGAGCAACATTGAACGCAGATATAACAGGTGGTACGATAAAAACGAAACAATTTCAACTGCATTTTCATATCTGAAAGGAACTACAAAAGAAATCCAAAAAGATGTATCTCTTTCTGTACTTGCATATATGAATTCTGCTGTAGCTTAAATCTTGACAGAATAAAAAAAAATTTGTATCATGAATGTGTTATGAAAAAACGCTGGTACGACTTTGATCCGACAGTCAGCAGAGCTGTTGCAGAACTTGAAAAAGCTGAAGAATACATTCAGGTTCGTTGTGCTGATTTTATAATTGACAGATTAAAAGACATTGATTTTAACATGGATATGTCTCTTGATGATCAGTTTAATTATATTATGCGCAGATGGTATGATAAAAATATTAAAGTGTCACATGCAATGGAATATTTAAAAAATGCTCCGATTGACATTAGAAAAGAGCTTGCACTTGATATTATTAATTTTATAAAAGAATATAAAGATTATGCAAAAAAATTAAGCAAGTGATTCAAGATATTTGTCATAGGGAAGATTAGACCAGCTTGTATTTTCTTTTATAATTGAGGCAGGAACACCGCCGATTATTATGTTAGATATATCAAAGGATTTAGTTACATAAGCTCTTGAAGCTACTATTGTATCGTTTTTAAGACTAACACCTTTTGCAATCACAGCATCTTCTCCAACCCAGCAATGATCACCAAGAGTAATATCAGCAGGCGGATTAAGAGGTCTTTTAGTGTCAGCGTCAATTACAGTATGAAAATCAGTCGTCCAGAATTTTACATTACTTGCAATTAAACAGTCATCACCGATATTAACGGTAAGGTTTTCTCTTTCTTTTATTGAGAAAACAGCACCTCTTAATGCTAAATTTTTTCCGATATTAAGTGAAGCATTTTTAGATGTAACTTCCGCAAAAAGATTTGTAATACGGTGTACCGACCCACCTATTGAAATATTAATGTTATCCCCGCATATAAAAGTACAATTTTCGAACTTAGGACACGGTGCATAAATTTTTATGGTCGAATTTGTGCCGATAAAACGAATATTTAATCCGTTAATTGTTGTTTTTTTGTGCTCTTTACCTGATTCATCAACAAATATTATATTGTTATTATTACAGGCTAATTTGTCTCTAAAACGTATTCTTATTCCAAATATTGAAATTATATATGAATGCGGCATCCTGCCTTTTTTTAATCCAAACATATATGATATTATAATAAACATTTACACAAATTAATATAAACTATACGGAGGATTAATTAATTTCAGCAATAATCTGCTTGTAATAATTTTCATCTTTGCAGGGTTTTATGCTGTTTTTATTGCGTTCTTCATTGAATACAATTTTTCCTTCTATCGGAATACTTTTTGTTGCTTTTCTCAAAAACCATTCATACATTGTATCAACATGACCAACATCTAAAGCTCTAAAGCCTTCTTGACATAAATCATAAGTCAATACAGTAGCAGTTGGTCCAAGTGCAGCTATAAACAGCCCCCCCCCCGAATTTTTACAGGCATTTAAGATATCATCATATTTAGAAAAAGCATCTTTTATAGGACACAAAATCCTGCGGGTTGATCTTGCATTGCAAAACAGGTCATTACCTATTCCAAGTCTGCTGCCCGCACCTTCAACAATAACAATATCTTTATTTTCCCAGAGCCGTTTAAAAGTATTGTAATAATCATGCCCTTTAGTTTCGGAGCTGAATTTTGATTGTCTTGTCAAAAATGCATCACAGTATGGCCTTTCAAAGTTCATAAATCTGTATAAATGCTCTCTGCTGGAGGTTAAAACCCGCCTAAAGTATTCGCTGGGGCAATACCCGAACATATCAGGAATGCCAACTAATAAATTTTCCTCTTTATTTGACAAGACTTCTTCAAGACGTTTGGCCAGTTTCGGATCATACTTTTGGAAATTAATACTTTCACCCATCATAATCTTAAACTCACCGTCTCCAAAACGGGCAAGCGACTTATTGGAACTAACAAGTGCAGACAGTGAATCATAAAGATTTAAGACTTTGGGTAATTTTATTTCTGCAAGAGTACGAGGATCAGCAAGCTCGTATAACAAATTAGCCAATTTTTCATCACTATATTTATCCTTCGATGGCAAACGAAACTTCATTCTGATTCCAAATAAATTTACAATTAAACGTCCTGTCATTTTGTTCTTTTTAATAAACAATTCCATACTCCTTTTTTCTTAAATTATATCACAAATTGTTAACATTTTAGCCATGCCTGTCAATAATATAGTTAAATATAAATATGAGTGATGAAATTAATAAAAAAGTTATAGACATATTTTCAAAGCATAATAGTAATATTTCTCAGGAAACTAAAGAAAAAGTTAAGTATTATGCAGGATTCAGCTATGTCAGGATTGACAAAGATCATAACGGCAATAAATTTAATCCTGAACATCTGTTGAAATATGCCGAAAAATGCCATTATATTGTGAGAGTTATGCGCGAATATAAAGGGGAAACCGTCCTTTATAACTATGATGTGCCGAATAACGGACTTTTCAAATTTATGAAATCGTTTGAGGAAAACACTCTTGACGGCACTATAATCGAAATTGATAAATATTTTCCGGATAATCCTGCATAACTTTCAGGGAGGGAAACTTGAACTGTTTTTTTAGAGAAAACCACGAAGCCTTATATAAATGCAATAAACCATACCAGTATGTCGGCGGAGAATTTCTGTCTTATAATAAAGATTTTGACAGTGCAAAAGTCCGATTTGCCTTTGCATTTCCTGATAAATACGAAATAGGTATCAGCAATCTCGGATTAAGAATTTTATATGCTCTGGTAAATAAACACCCCCATTACATGGCAGACAGAGTTTATGCACCGGAAAAAGATTTTCAGCCAAAACTTTTATATGGACTTGAAAGCAAACGCAATATAAAAGATTTTGATGCAGTCGGATTTTCTCTGCAATATGAAATGTCTTATCCTACAGTTCTGAAAATGCTAGATATGGCTGGAATTCCTTACCGCAACGATATGAGAAGCGATGCTGACCCGATTATAATTGCAGGAGGTCCATGTGCGTGTAATCCGTTACCTGTTGCGGATTTTATAGATGTTTTTATAATCGGAGACGGCGAAGACAGTATTATTGAAGTCTGCGAAATTTTAGAAAAAACAAAGGGAATGCCAAGAGGTGATCGAATTAAAGCATTATGCAGATATGATACGGAAGTTCAGAGGGCAAGAAGCCCGGAAGTCAAGCTAATTTCAAATCAAAAAAGCCTGTCCTCCTGTCCTCCTGACATCCTGCCCTCCGCCTGCGGCCGCTGGTCGGCATTAACCGGCGGAACTGTTACAAAACGCATTGCACAATTAACTTATGATACGGCATTAAAATCATATCCGATACCGTTTTCTACATCAGTACAGGACAGAGCTGTCGTTGAAATCAGACGGGGCTGCGGCAGAATGTGCCGATTCTGCCAGCCGGGGCATGTAACATTACCGATAAGAGAACGTCCTGCGAAAGATATTATAAAAATTGCAAAAGAATTAGTTAAAAACACAGGATATGACGAATATTCTCTGCTTTCTCTGTCTTCTAATGATTATAAAAATATTAATGAAGTAATAAAAGAACTCGCTGTTGATTTTAATGAAAAAAAAGTATCTGTGTCATTGCCAAGTCAGCGTATTGACGGTTTTAACCTTGAGCTGGCAAACCTTGTTCAGAGTGTCAGGAAATCCACAATGACACTTGCCCCGGAAGCAGGCAGCCAGAGACTAAGAAATGTTATAAAGAAAAATATTACCGAAGAACAAATTCTTGATGCCGTTTTAACTTTATATGAAAACGGCTGGTCTAAAGTTAAATTCTACTTCATCTGCGGACTTCCGACAGAAACGCTTGAAGATATGGATGAAATGGCAGAGCTTCTGGAAAAAATCAAGTACAGGTGCAGACAAATTAAGAGAGAAAAAGGTTTAAATCACGGACTTGATATAACATGCACCCTGTCAATTTTTGTCCCCAAGCCTTTTACCCCGTTTCAATGGCACGGACAGATGAGCCTTGAAAAAGTTGACGAACATATACACTATTTAAAAGAAAAAACAAAACATATAAAAGGCCTGAAAATTAACTATCACGAAGATACCATATCTCAAATTGAAGCCGTATTAACCCGTGGAGATAAAAGCCTTTGTAAATATATTGAAGCACTTTATAAAAAAGGCTGCTATTTAGATGCGTGGGGTGAATACTTCAACAAAGATATCTGGCACAAAACTGCGGAAGAACTCGGAATTAACCTTGCAGAACTTGCGCAAAAACAATATTCCACAGAAGAAGTTTTGCCGTGGGATTTTATAGATGTCGGACTGGATAAGGCATGGCTTGTTAATGAATATAATAGCGCAATATTAGAAGATAAGAAGATAGGAGGGGATGAAGTTATGCAATTATCAGAAAACTTCCTGCCTTCCTGCCCTCATGCCCTCATGCCATCCTCTGTTCCGACATGCGAAACTGCCTGCGTCAATTGCGGAGTCTGCAAAAATTTAAAAACACGAAAAATTCTTGCCGAACCGTTTAAAGCAAGCGAAAAAGCTAATAATTTAAAAATAGAAATAAAAAATCCGCAAACCTGTCAGGGGTATGACAGAGAAATTTATAAATACAGAATTAAGGTTACCAAAACAGGCATTTTAAAATATTTCTCGCACCTTGACTGGCAGAATACGTTCTTTAAAGCACTTGCAAGAACAGATTTGAATGTAGTGTATTCTCTCGGCTATAATCCTTCAATGAAAGTATCAATGGGAATTGCTCTGCCTCTGTTCGCCGAAAGTGAATGCGAACTCATTGATATAGAACTTTTTGACAATCTTACACCAGATGAACTCAAACTAAAGTTAGAGAAAGTTCTGCCGGAGCAATCAAGAATTATAAGTATTGTAAAAATAGAAAAAAATGCCCCTGCAATTGATATGACAGCACAATGGGCAGAATATAAAATTGATATTTTTAATAAATCACTTTACGATTTTGAAACTTTAAGATATAATACAAACAGAGTTTTATCTTCCGAAGAAATTTTTATCGAGAAGAAAAACAAAAAAGGTTTAATCAAAAAAACAGATATTAAAAAAACAATTAAATCATACAGATTTGAAGATGAAAGTCTGTTCATAGTGCTTAAAAGCGGTCAATCCGCAATTAACATAAAAGACGGGACTACAGAAGAAGGAATCCCCGCATTGAGAGCAGATGTTCTAATGAGTTTAATTGCACCGGATGTAACCTTTGATATAAAGCGTACACGCTTTTTTGACAAAGATTTAAAAGAATTGTAAAGGATTTTATTTATGGCAAATGACAAACACAACAAAAACGGAAATGTTGAAAAACGGATTATCATCGCAGAACGCGACAACATTGCCGCAGTAATGGAAAACGGTAAAGTTACCGACTTTTTTATTTCAAGAGGAGAAGTAATACTGGGAGATGTTTATCTTGCAACGGTTGATAATATTCTTCCGAGTATTGATGCTGCATTTGTAAATGTCGGCACAGACAAAATGGGATTTCTGCATGCTCAGGATGTGATGGGAAAAGGCGCTTTAAAAGATAAACTTTCCCCTAAGCAAAAACTTATAGTTCAGGTAGTAAAAGAACCTACAGGGCATAAAGGTCCAAGAGTTACAACAGAAATCAGCTTACCCGGAAGATTTCTGGTGTTGATGCCGAACGAACCGGGCATAAGCATCAGCAAAAAAATCGAAAACTCTAAAGAAAGAGCAAGATTAAAATCGGTTGTAAGCCTTATTAAACCAGTAGGTGTCGGTGTTATTATCCGTACCGAAGCAGAAGGTCAGTCAGAAGCAGATATTCAGGAAGATTTGGAAATTCTTCTTGAAAAATGGAATAACATTATCACAGCTGCAGAAACAATGACTCCTCCGAATCTTCTTTACAGAGATCAGGATCTTCTATACAGAACAATAAGAGAAGCCTGTACAGAAGATGTAAAAGAAATTGTTGTTGATACAGCTTTTGCAATGCAGAGAGTTCAAAATATCCTGCAAAACTGGCATATGAATAAAAATGTTCAGGTAACTCTATATAAAGGCACCGAACCCTTGCTTGTAGCAGAAGATATTCATAAAGAAATTAAAGCTGCCCTTAATGTAAAAGTAAATATGCCCTCAGGCGGTTATTTATTCATACAGCAGACAGAAGCATTGACGGTAATTGATGTTAACAGTGGTAAATTTACAAGTTCATCAACTCAGGATGAAACAATTTTGAAAACAAACATTGAAGCAGTCCATGAAATCGCCAGACAGCTCAGATTAAGAAATATAGGTGGTATGATTATCGTTGACTTCATAGATATGATGTCAAGAGCCGATAAACTTGCAATGCTTGAAGAACTTGAAATAGCGCTTGAACCTGATAAAGCAAAACCGCAAGTCGGCCAAATTTCCGATTTAGGCCTGGTAGAACTAACAAGACACCGTCAGGGACAGTCTTTATCAGAAATTTTCACAAGAAAATGTCCTCATTGTCAGGGAACAGGTTACTTTATGAATGAGTTCAACTTTGCAACCCCGACAGCAGAAGGCGAATACCGCGCAAAAGCAGCTAAAATGAAACTGCCGGTAAATAACTTTAAAAAGAATAAAAATAATAACAAAAATCAAAATCAGCCTGCACCGCAACAGGAAACACCATCTGTTGAAGAACAGGAAATACAACAAACACCTGAGATTGAGGTTGAAAATCCTTCAACCGTTGCGGCTCAGGAAACAGAAAAACGCGATAATAAAAGGAAACGCGGCGGCAGAAAAAATAAATTTGAAAAGAAGCAGGAACCGCAGGAAATCATTGAACCGACAATTGAAACAGCAGAAACTGTTCTAAAAGCAAATGAAGAAATTAAACCTGTGATTGAAGTTGACACTCAGGCAACTGCAGACGAAGAAGTTCAACCAACAGAACAAACAGAACAAACAGAAGAAAAAACTAAAAAAACAAGACGACCAAACCGCGGGACTTCTAAAGCGAGAAAAACACGCTCCAGAAAAACAAAAGAAACAACAGAGGCAACAGTTGAAGAATAAATTTTTTAACACAATTATTACTCTTTTATTTTTAACGGCAAATGCGGGCTTGTGTGAACAGACCCGCAATGCTGTTATGCAAAATACCTTTGTAAAATTTGGCCTTGCAATGGGCGGAGTAATTCTATCTGCAATTATAATATTTTTTGGTTTAAAACTTTATAAAAAATTCTTTGAACAAAAATGTAAATTCCGTTCACCTCAAGAAGAAATCTTAAAAACTCCTAAAAATACTGATGATGCAATAAAATTTTTTATTAACAAAAACAAACTCGGATTCGGAACAATTGATTTGTTAATAGGTCTTTTAATAGCTGTAGTTGTATTTTTTATAGGTGTTAATACATTTAAAGGAGTTCACTCTTTAAAATTAAATGGTACTTCATCTGATACGCAAAGTGTTCAAAAACATGTTGACTCAACAGTGAATGAAATTGAACAAATACGAAGGCAGACAATAGATTATAATAACAGAATTTTAAAAGAAAACAATATTTAAATACTGAGTTTACTTACCATTCAGCAATTTATTTAACTCTGAACGCAAAACTTCATTCTGTTCCTTTGATAAAATTCCTTTTACAGTATATGGCACTTTTGTTTCCCTGATAACACCAATTTTGTCTATAGAGTAATCAAAACCAAAACTGTTTAGATTTTGTTCTGAATCTTCAAGTGTAATTTGTCTGATGTTTCCGGAAGCATCAAGCTCAAATGACAAAACAGGATGGTTTTTGGAAAGGAATCCGCTGTTATATAATTTTTCATTATAAACATGATAACATCTTCCATATGTCATTTTTGCCCGCTCCAATCGTACTGTAGAATCTGTCTGCAATGTATTTAAAGCGTCTAATACACTTTTTTGGGCCTGAGTCAATGTTTCTTTGTTTCCAATCGGCTTATTATTATCTACTTTGCCAGGAAGATAAATCTTTTGAGATGCCTTAATCAAATTCATTTCTTCAACAGTGTCCATATTGTTAAGTTTAGCAATTAAAAGCATGTAATCACTTATTTCTTTGTTAGAGGCATTCTTTTTGTTAAGCTCTCGTTTAGCAATAGACCATAAGTTATCACCACGTTTTAAGACATATTCTTTTTTTTCTTTTACTTCTGGCAGTGTTGCCATCTTTGAGTTAATGTAAGCTTGTTCAGCAGAAATTGGTTTTGTCATAATTTTTTCTCCTAAATTTTCCCCGTATTATTATAAAAACATTTAGTCATAAAAAATTGCCAAAATATTAAAAAGCTTGACAAAAATTACGAAAATATAGATTACCTTCACTGCAATTATTTAGATTGAAACACAAAACTTAAATATAAACAAATTATACAACAGCAGGAGTCTGAGTATTGAGCTTTAACTCCTGATTTTTGTGGATAATTTCAAGCATCTCCTTAATTATTTTATTATAAGGGGTTGGAATATTATATTTCAGCCCCAATTTTATAACAGTTCCTGCAAACATATCAACTTCAGTCCTGCGTCCGGCCTCAACATCCTGAAGCATAGATGTTTTGCCATCCGGAATCATTTTATGAAGATTTTCAATCGTTTCATCAATCATTATATCTGTATTTCTAACCCCTTCAGCTTTTGCGACAGCCTGAACTTCTTTCATCAAATTAATTGCAAATTCCATACACTTAACATTTTCAAGCATTTCGCCAAAAGTCAGCCTTAAAATTGCTGTAGTCTGATTTGCAGATACATTAAGCATATATTTAAGCCATAATGAATGTATTATATCATCAGGTATTTGATAATTAATACCGGCTTTGTCAAAAAACTCTTTTACTCTTTGTACATTTTCAAAATCTGCAGCATTTTCTGATCCGTATACAATAGTATTAATATCATCATGAGTCACATTTCGACCGTTTCTTACTGTACTATGACCGATAAAATATGAATATAAAAGCTTTTCGCGGCCATAAGTTTCAGCAATAATTTTTTCGCTAGTTACCCCGTTCAATAAAGAAAGAATTACAGTGTCTTCATATACAAAATTTTTTATATTTCTTATAACCTCATTAAGCCCGTCGTATTTTGTTGCAATTATTATCAGATCAGCCTTAAATTCTGTAGCTTGGGGCAGTATGTAATTAAAATTTAACTCTTTTCCGTTAAAAATAATCGGATTTTTTAGATATCTTTCAAGTCTTTGCAAATCAACAAGAATTCTTAAGTTATTAGCATTAAAATCGCTAATCTTATCAGCATAAATACTGCCTACTGCTCCTATTCCGCATATTAAAACATTTTTGATATCTCTCATATCTTTATGATATCACGCAAAATAAAAAATTTTTTCATTCTTTATATATCCTTAATGCACAATTGTTAAAAATTGTACACATGGGTGATATTTCAGGCAATTCAACAATAAAAAAATACTTTATTTTATATGTAGTAGTTTAATTTATAGTGTGTAAAATGGGATTGGAAATATCAAAAGCACTTGGTGTAGGGGCAATACAGCCAAATTTTAATATAAACGGGAACAAATTTAATACAAGTTTCCGCAATAACCCTGCAGCTGACAAATTTGAATGCAGATCCTCTATTAAATATACAACTCAGACAGCTATAGAAAAAATGGTCGCTACTAATCCAAAAATTAAACAAATCGTAAAAGATTTTAACCCTGATATGAATTTAAATATTAATGAGCTTAATAAACTTTTAAAAACACACGCAGTCGATACACAAACTATAGCAAAAGGGATTTATGAAAACCTACCTTTTTCACTTAGATACAAAGTTAATACAACGGCAATTGACGAAGCCGCATTTTTGCATGATATCGGAAAAGTTCTCATTCCGTCGGAAGTTCTAAATAAGCCTGGGAAATTAAATAATATTGAAGAACAGATTATGCATAAACATTCAGAACTGAGCTATGAACTTTTAAAAAATGCGGGCATTAATGAAACTACATTAAATTTGATAAGAAATCACCACCAAAATCCTAAAAAAACAGGCTACCCGTGGGTCAGCAACGATTTCAATGCAGATTTAAATCTTCAGATACTATCAGCCGCAGACAAATACTCCGCATTAACAGAAAACCGTGTTTATAAAAAAGCAATGCCGGCTGAAAGAGCTTTAACAATAATTTATCAGGATGTAAAAGAAGGAAAGCTTCATCCGTTTGTGTTTAAGGCACTGGTAAACTATCAAAAAAACTTGCCAGCTGAAAAAATTTCCGCTTGCTGAAACTATTGAAAAATATTTATTACCAATATAAAATAAATGTGTAAATATACACTTTAGTCACTTAAAATATAAATGGCGGGAAATATGTTAACACAAAATGAAAATATACGTAATATAGCAATTATTGCCCACGTTGACCACGGCAAAACCACCCTTGTTGATTGTCTTTTGCGTCAGGCTGGAGCATTCAGAGCTAATCAGCACGTTCAGGAAAGAGTCTTGGACAGCAACGATTTAGAACGAGAACGCGGAATTACAATTCTTTCAAAAAATATTTCAATTAACTATAAAAATACTAAAATTAACGTCGTAGATACACCGGGTCACGCAGATTTCGGCGGAGAAGTCGAACGCGTGCTGGGTATGGTTGACGGAGCATTATTAATTGTTGATGCGGCAGAAGGCCCAATGCCGCAGACAAGATTTGTGTTATCTAAAGCATTAGAATTAGGCTTGAAAATTATTGTAGTTATTAACAAAATCGACAAACCTGCAGCAGAACCATTGACAGCACTTGATAAAGTATTTGATTTGTTTACAGAATTGACAGACAAAGAAGATTTAATTGATTTTCCATTCATTTTTGCAAGCAGCTTAAACGGTTTTGCAATAAAAGATCTGGATGATGAAAAAAAAGATATGATCCCGCTTCTCGATTGTATTTTAGAAAACATTAAACCGCCTAAAGGCGACTTTCAAAAACCATTCCAGTTCAGGGCAACAACGTTAGACTACAACGATTACGTAGGAAGGATTGTTATAGGCAGAATTGAAAACGGGAAAGTTAGATCGCAGGAGCAGGTTTGTGTTGTCCATGCAGATGGGAGTCAGCAAAAAGGGAAAATTTCAAAACTTTTTGGTTTCCATGACCTCGGTCGTATGGAAATAGAAGAGGCTTTTGCCGGAGATATCGTTGGTATTGCAGGATTTTCAGATATTCAAATAGGAGAAAGTATTTGTTCTTTAGCGAATCCACAGCCGCTGCCTTTAATTAAGGTTGATGAACCGACATTGCAGATGAATTTTTCTGTAAACGACAGCCCGTTTGCAGGCACTGAAGGAAAATTTGTTACGTCAAGACAGCTAAGAAAAAGACTTTATGATGAACTCGAAAAAAATGTAAGTTTACGTGTTGAAGATACGGATTCAACAGATGTTTTCAGAGTTTCAGGCAGAGGCGAACTCCATCTTGGAATTTTAATTGAGACAATGCGCCGTGAAGGCTATGAATTCCAGGTTTCCAAACCGGAAGTTATTTATAAAACAATAGACGGTGTACAATGCGAACCTTTTGAAAATCTTGTTGTAGATGTTCCAGAAGGCTATGCAGGCAGCTGTATTGACAGACTTTCCGGAAGAAAAGCCGAGATGAAAGAAATGAATAACAATAAAGGCAGAACTGTTATGGTATTCCATATTCCTGCCCGCGGACTTATCGGCTTTAGAAGCGAATTCATCAGAATGACTCGCGGAGAAGGAATTATGTATCACACATTCCTTGACTACAGACATTACGCAGGGGATATTCCGCGCCAGAGAAACGGCTCTATTATTGCCCACGAGCAAGGAGAAGCAATACCATATGCACTGGCGCAATATGAGGACAGAGGAGTATTTTTTATAACACCGAAAACAAAAGTTTATCGCGGCATGATTATCGGCGAATGCAATAAACCGCAAGATATTGTAGTTAATATATGTAAAACCAAAAAATTAACCAATATGAGAAGTGCAACAGCTGATGTTATGGTAACACTACAGGCACATAAGGAAATGTCTCTTGAAGAATGCATGGAATACATCGGAGATGATGAACTTGTAGAAATTACTCCAGAAAACGTGAGGATCCGAAAAGCAGACTTAACAAGAAAAATATACAACTAATTTTATAAACAAATTCCACATTTACCGGAATTTGTGTTTGTATTTGTATACAAAATTAGAACTTTTTGAATATTAATTTATCTACACCCATCAATATATTTCTTGCACTGCCAGCACCTGTTTGTCCCCAGTCATTAAAAGTAATTTTACCATTTTGCCACACCCTGCCGGAGTAAACATCTCTCCCATATTGATTTGGAGCTTTAGGACCGTTTACATCAATAGATATACCCGCACAGAAATGCAAAGTTGCAATAGATCCAAGGCTGTTACCTTCATCATCTTTTGTACAATTTCCTGTTGCAGGATCAATGGCATCACATATAAATGTAGCCTGTGCACAAGATGTTAGCTGATTAATAGCCAAAACCGAACCGTCTGGTAACAATATTAAAGGACACCTTCCACTAAAAGCATCACCATAACCGCTTGTAGAGTATTTGGTTCTACCATAAAAATATTGAGAACAACCTGGAGAAGTTTTAGAAGGGCAGACTTTAGCACCATTAAAATATTGCGCAAAATTTTGAGCAACTTCGGCACTAGTTTTAGAAGGATCAAATAAAAATGTATTGTCACCTATAACACCGTTTTGACTCTGTGCAAGTTTTGTGGCGTTTAATACAGTTGAAAAAGCTTTTCTTGCACTGACGATAAGCACTTTTTCTTGATGCTTCGCTATTAACGAAGGCATTGTCATTGCTGCAACTATACCAATTATTCCTAGAGTGATTAAAACTTCTGCCAGTGTAAACGCAGCATTCCGTTTTAGTGAAGAGTA
>CALVCJ010000037.1 GCA_944326015.1 Candidatus Gastranaerophilales bacterium | reverse complement strand
TGGAATAACAACCGACCATCTTTTTGCTATTTGTAAAAGTTTTGGATTGTCATCTTTTAATGATTTACTAAATTTTTTTATTAAGTTAACATTACACCAAACAAATGATTACAAACCAATTTGCATAGCCTATAATTTTCGTGGAGGTTATGAAGATGATTTTAACAAACATTGAGTCTGTTCCCGGAATGGTAATTACCGCACAATTTGGTCTGGTTACCGGAAGCACCGTGCGGGCAAAAAATGCGATTAAAGATTTTGGCGCAGGTTTGAAAAATATGGTCGGGGGAGAATTAAAAAGTTACACCGAACTTTTGACCGAAGCCCGTAAAGAAGCTGTTTCACGTATGGAACAGCAGGCACAGAGAATGGGCGCTAATGCTGTTATTAACGTAAGATTTGCAACATCTTCGGTTACAGTCGGCGCTGCAGAAGTTTATGCATACGGAACAGCAGTAAAAGTTGCACCAAAAGGATAAAATAAAATGAGTGATATATTACTACTTTTAATTGTGCTTGGAATTACCTTTATGACAGGCACAATTATTGAAAAAAAACATTTCGAAAGTATTAAAAAACGCGAAATAGCACTTATTAAAAAACCTATTATAAACTTCGGTGCAAAAACCTGGCATACAAACAGAAAAATTAGAAAAATTGAACTTGTTACAGGTGAATGTGTGATAAGCGGCGATTACTTTAAAAATTTTGTTGCAGGTTTAAAGAATTTTTTTGGCGGCAGGCTTACAACGTTTGAATCTGTATTGGACAGAGGAAGACGTGAAGCAATTTTGAGAATGCGCGAAAAAGCCCGCGGTGCAAATTTTATCATTAATACACGCATAGAATCTGTTATGATAAATGATACTTACGGACAGGAAAGTGTTCCACAATGCGCGATAATTGCATACGGAACAGCCATAACTTATGAATAAAAACTTGGAAGAAAAATATTTAAGTGTAATAGAAGATAATGTTAATGTAGGCAGCTCAAATGCACTCAATGAATTTTTTATTCTGATTGCCGGCATAGCAGTTATATTTTTTTTGTTATATATGTTTGCTGATGCTATCGGCAGTTTCTTTATAGACAGAATGTCAAATGAAACTCAAATGAAGATTGAAAACGCTTTTTCATTTGGTATAAAACCCCAGGTATCGACCAAAAATGAAAATATAATAAAACTTGAAAACATAAGAGATAAAATCGTACCGCTTGATAAAAATCTTCAGGGGAAATCAAAATTTCCGATTTATGAATACCCTGAAAAACAGATTAACGCGTTTATAACACCAAACGGAAATATATATTTTACACAGGGTCTTTTAAAAGAAATAAAAGACGAAGAGATTTTAACCTTTGTCATGGCGCATGAACTCGGGCACTATGCTCACAGGGATCATTTAAAAAGTATGAGCAGACAAATAATCGTTGCACTGGTCACATCAATTTTTGCCTCCGGAAATAATGACATAGACTTAACAATAGGCAGTATCTCTGATTTGAACGGCCTGACATATTCAAGAAAGCAGGAAAAAGAAGCCGATAGGTACGCAAACAAAATCGTATACAAATTATACGGGAATAACAAAGGAGCTGTCGAATTTTTCAAATTGCTTGAGAAAAAAGAAAAATCTCCTGAATTTCTACAATACTTTTCAACCCATCCGTCAACAAGACAAAGACTTAATCTAATTAACAGGAATAAATAATTTACAATGATCTTATAATTGCTTTTATATTTATATCAGTAACCTTTAATAGTGCGACTGTTTTTGCTGTTTCGTCAAGTCTGCCTAAAGACTTTAAAACTTCAAGAGTTTTGAGTATAAGGGTCTGATTGTTAGATTTTAAAAGTTCTCGTACAGCAAAAATATCTGTTGCAAAGTCAAGGGCTGTAAATACAAAAGGACTGTCATCTCTTAATTCTTCATTTATGTATTTTTCCAGCTCTTTTTTGTTTGTACTGTTCAAAAGTCTTTTTATATCCAAAACTTCATTTTTGGTATCTTTGTCTTCGTCAAACAAATATTCTTCATTTTCTGTTAACATATCGAATTTTTCTTTTGCATTAAGCAAAACAACTGCAGTTTTACCGTCGTCGTAGTTGTTTATAAGACGTTCAAAGACTTCAAAAAGTTCAAAATCAAATACAGTGCATAATGAAATAATTTCTCCGAGTCCGTTAATTATATAATTGAGAGTTAGAAGGGTATCATCATAGTATTTGTTGAATAATTCCGTCAGACTTTCGAGATATGGAATTTCTCCTGCTATATTTTCAGGCATCGCTGAGTTTTTCATTGTATAAAATATTGCAGGAATAGCATCTTTTCTCCCGTATGATACAAGGAATTTTACTGCGGAAAGTTTTTCAAAGTCATCATTGCTTTTGAGTTTTTCAACAGCTTTATTGTAAGAATTTTCATCTTTCCATACAGCAAGTGTTTCGGCGCAGTTACGTGAGAGATATTCGTTATCGCTGTATGCATTTGATAGTAAAAAGTCATAGGCAAGAGGATCCTGTATTGCGGCAAAATATTTTGCGGCGAATGTTTTTTCGTTATCTGAGCCGTTTTCAAACTTATCAAGCATAATATCGGTTAAATCTTCATCAGCGTATCTGACAAGTGATGCCACAATTACATCCTCATAGTAAGGCGAATAATATTTCAAAAATTGTATAAGGTTCAAATAATTTGTCTCATTAATCTGCCCTGCAATTCTATCTGCAACGTTATTTTTTACAAAGTCAAACAGAAAATTATCATTTTCAACAAGCTCTTTAAAAAGTTCCGTATCACAGTCATTGACCAGGTGGTGTGCGGCAGCTTCATAGTCATTTTTATTCTTGCCGGTAAGTTTTTTTAATAGTTCAGTCATAACACCAATTTAACATAAATACGAAAATTTTTAAATTCTGAATAATTTTTCTGTAGAGGCGATAAGCGTAGCGTTCCCACCATTTACCTAATCCAAATAGAATACAGTAATAACTTTGTGTCCTTCTTCCGCATACTGAACGGCGTTATGTAAAGTTTTACTTGTATGAGACAAAAAGCAGATTAACTGGTTGCAATCATCTATAATTTCTCTGTTGCAAACACGTGATGCGTCAGCCAAAGTCATCATAGCACGGTCAGGATGTTCGACAATATTCGGAACTCCGATAAGCTGGTTTTGAACGTCAGAAGGCTGCTGACCTATAGTCTGCGGCAAAATAACTTTTAATTTATCCGGATTAGCCTTCATAGCACCGCGGATTGCTGCGGCATTTGTACCTGACGAACCGCCTGATGTTATAATTGTATTACCCTGCATAACAAGTGCTGTTGCAAGGGTTTCAATCATCTGCTGATGGGTAATAGGCAGATTACGGCTCCCGATAATTGCAATTCTTTTTGCAGATTGCTGAATAGTAGCTAATTCCATTGCTAATTCATCAACTGTGTCCGGTGAATCTGACGCAACGGTGTCCATATCATCAATTGGTACTACGATAGAACTTTGTTTTTCTTTGTTTTCATCTTCTGAACCCATAAATATATTCATATTGTCAAATTTCACCATTTTCCCTACTTTCTGATTGCAATCTTAACGTTTTTAGTTTATGCTGATTATATCACAAAAATTTTATTTTGGGAAGGGATATGGAAAATATACTTGATAATCTTAATACGGAACAGAGAGAAGCTGTCAAAACCGTAGAAGGACCGTTACTGGTTTTAGCAGGTGCGGGCAGCGGAAAGACAAAATTACTTACCTCAAGAATAGCATATTTGATAAAAGAATGCTGTGTGCGCCCCGGAAACATTCTTGCTGTTACATTTACAAACAAAGCCGCAAAAGAAATGAAGGAGCGTCTTGGTAATATCTTAGGCGAAAACACGGTAAAATACATGTGGGTCGGGACTTTTCACGGTATCTGCGGAAGGATTTTGAGAGAAAACATCGAAAATTACAGTTTCCAATCCGGAAAAAGATTAGACAAAAACTTCACAATTTATGATGAGGCGGATTCTAATGCCGTTATAAAACAGGCGGTAAAAAAACTTAATCTTGATGATAAAATTTATGCCCCTAAACTTGTGAAAGCGGTAATTTCAAACGCCAAGAACAAAATGCAGGATGCATATACATTTGCAACCTTCGCAAGAGATTTCAAATCCCAAAAAATTGCCGCTATTTATGAAGAATACGAAAATTCTTTAAATAACAACAACGCAATCGACTTTGACGATATGCTTATGCTTACCGTAAAACTTCTTGAGCAGTGTAAAGATGTCCGCCAATTATATTATGACAGATTCCGGCATATTCTGGTTGATGAGTTTCAAGATACCAATATGGCGCAATACAAACTCGTTAATATGCTGTATACAAATCTACAGTCCGACATTCCACAGGAACGTTCACTTTGTGTCGTAGGAGATGTCGACCAGTCAATTTACAGCTGGCGCGGTGCTGATTACACAATAATTTTGAATTTTCAGAAAGATTTTAAAAATACAAAATTAATCAAGCTTGAACAGAATTACCGCTCAACCGCCAATATACTTAATGTTGCAAATGCAATTATTGAAAATAATACCGAGCGTGTGGACAAAGTTCTTTATTCAAACAAAGGCGAGGGTGAGCTTATTGATTACTTTGAAGCGCAGGATGAAGCCGATGAAGCAAACTTTATTGCAAGCCGTATAAAACAGGATTCGGGCGGAGATTACAACCGTTATGCGGTTCTTTACCGTACAAATTCACAATCCCGTGCAATTGAAGAAGCATGCATGGCAGCTGGTATTCCCTACAAAATCTACGGCGGGCTGAAATTCTACGACCGTAAAGAAATCAAAGATATTATCGCATATTTGAGATTAATTTATAACACTGACGACTCGCAAAGCTTCAGAAGAATTGTAAATGTCCCAAAACGCGCCATCGGCGATACAACAATAAAAAATCTCGCGGATTTTGCTGACAAGGAAGATATAAGTCTTTTTGAAGCATGCCAGAGGATTGAAGAAGCTATTGAAATTCCGCCGAGAACAAGGGCAAAGCTGCGTGACTTTTCACAGCTTATTTTGAAGTTTAAAGATGCGCTAACATCTTACACTTTGCAGGAATTTGTAACACTGGTGATAGAAAAAACAGGTTATCTGGCAGAATTGCAGATGCAAAATACTCCTGAAAGCGAAGCGGATATTGAAAACCTTCAGGAACTTGTCAACGTTGCGGGCGAATTTGTACCCGAGGAACAGGACAATGCACTCGGAGAATTTTTGCAGCAGGTGGCGCTTGTTTCAGATACAGACGCGCTTGAAAACATAAGCAATAACGTAACTTTAATGACCCTGCATTCCGCAAAAGGGCTTGAATTTCCGGTTGTATTTCTTGCAGGGTGCGATGAAGGCGTATTCCCTCATCAGAGAACCTTCAATAACCCATCTGAACTTGAAGAAGAACGCCGATTGATGTATGTCGGCGTAACACGTGCGGAAGAAAAATTATATCTGACATCCGCCAAACGCCGTCAGATGTGGGGAGAATACAAATATTACAACCCTTCAAGATTTATTGATGAAATTCCGCGCCAATTGCTTAATTCTATCGGATTTGAAGGCTCAACAAGCGGAACTTCAACCTTCCAGAATGCTGTTTCAAAAGCCAGAACAGGGAAATCAGATTTCTCATATTCTGCGGCTCAGGCTAACAGTTACGGATATATTAAGCCGTCAACAGGTTTCGGTAAAGGTTTTGTAGCCCCGACACGCGGTCTGGCAACAGGAAATTCCCAAAGTGATAGGCAAAGACAAAATTCTACTTACGAGCAGCGTCCGCAGCGAACCGCCTCCCGCACAATTCTTGTTAAATCAAAAGAGAACAAAGAACGGGATGAACAAAAGGTAAAAGAATTTTTCAAAGACAACGCAATAAAGCGTATGCTTGAAGAAAAGAAACAAAAAGAACGCATACAACAGGAAGCGGAAGCTGAACGCCGGAAGAAAATGGAAACAACAACCCCGATTGAATACGTTTTTAATGAAGGGGAGCGCGTTTTCCATGACAAGCTGGGTATCGGGCATATAAAAGAAGTTACCCAAATCGGCGACAGCATAATGTACACAATTGATTTTGGCCGTCATGGAGTAAAAGCTATGGATGCAGCTTACGCTAAACTCAAAAAGTTTTAGTATTATATTTTATCATTTGACAAAATAGTATTCAACTTTCCGTAACCAGTAACTTGATTTAATCTGCCATTTCCATGAATCCCGATTTGATACACATCAGTACCATATTGATTAGGTTTTTTTATACCGTTTATATCAATAGTTACCCATGCGCATCTATCATCTGTCCAGGTATAAGATTCATATTCACAATCTGTTCCTTCCGAATTTGATATAACTTTGCCTGAAGAATCTGTTTTACATCTTTGGCCTTCTCTTTCAGTGGTGCAAGACTTATTTTGAGTAAATTTTATACAACTTCCATCAGTTAATTTTAAATAAGGTGCTGACATAGTATCAATATTTTTGTATTCTGACTCTCCAGTAACTTGATTTTTTTAGGCATTCTGGGATTTAATGTAGTAAAATGGGCAAGTATCACTTCTATCGCTTTGCGTACTGCATAAAATTGCTCCGTTAAAGTATTTTTGCATATTTTGCGCAGTTTCTAAGGATGTATTTGAAGTATCAAAAACAACTGCAATGTTATCGGGACTGCCTGTTTCTGCTAATGCTAGATTAACTGCATTGGTAAATGTAGAATAAGTTTTTTTTACTCTTGCTAACAACACTTTTTTTTGATACTTAGCAATCAATGCAGGCATAGTCAATGCAGCGACAATACCGATAACTCCGAGTGTTATAAGAACTTCTGCGAGTGTGAATGCAAATTTTTTATTCATTTTCAAATCCTATAATAATGATATCTAATTATATAATTAGATAATACAAGCATATAGTTAGATTGTCAAGTTTCTGTCAATATATAGTAATGGAATGAAAAATGAATATATTTTGTCAAAAGAAAATATCAGAAATATAATCAAACTTTTAACGGCATTTGAAGGCAAGACACTGACAAGGTTAAAGGTTGATATTAACCATAAATATAACAAAACGGATTCTTTAGAAAATCTGACAAATAAACTTAGAAACGGCACAATAAAAGTTTCGGAACTTCTGGAAATTTTTGATATTCTCGGGTATGACATTATTGTAAAAAAGAAATAGTACGTATGGGGGATAAAACAAATTGTTCTCACCGGTTTTCTATAATAAAAAAAGACGGGCTAAAGTCCGTCTTTTTAAGGTGTTTAGATTATAAGAATTATACTATTCTTTAGTATATTCGGCATCAATTACATCATCATCTCCGCCGTCTTTTTTATTTTCCGTTGAAGATGCGTTTTCGCTTGATGCAGTTGACTGTTCTTCTTTTTGAACTGCTTCGTATGCTTTTTGCGAAATGCTGAACATTGTCTGCTGCAATTCATCAGATAATTTTTTCAATTCATCAGTAGGTTTGTTTTCATCCAATGCTTTCTGTAATGCAGCTTTTTGTTCATCAAGTTTGGATTTATCAGCAGAATCGATTTTTCCTTCAAAGTCTTTTTCAATTCTGTCTGCTGAGCCGATTAAACTTGTTGCATTGTTTTTAATTTCAGCTTCTTCTTTTTTCTTCTTATCTTCAGCTGCGTTAGCTTCAGCTTCTTTAACCATTTTGTCGATATCAGCTTCTGAAAGGTTAGAAGAATTTGTGATAGTTATTTTTTGCTCTTTGTTAGTAGCTTTATCTTTCGCTGAAACGTTTACAATACCGTTAGCATCGATATCGAATGTAACTTCGATTTGGGGCAGACCTCTCATAGCAGGCGGAATACCGTCAAGTCTGAACATACCTAAAGATTTGTTATCTTTAGCCATTGGTCTTTCACCCTGAAGTACGTGAATATCAACAGCCGTCTGGTTATTTTCCGCTGTTGAGAATACCTGTGATTTAGAAACAGGGATTGTAGTGTTTCTCGGAACAAGAGGAGTCATAACACCGCCTAATGTTTCGATACCAAGAGTTAACGGAGTTACATCAAGAAGTACAATATCTTTAACTTCACCTGCGAGAACACCTGCCTGAATTGCGGCACCAACTGCTACAACTTCATCAGGGTTTACAGACTGGTTAGGATCTTTTCCTGTGTATTCTTTAACTAACTGCTGAACAGCAGGTATACGGGTTGAACCGCCGACTAATACAACTTCGTTGATATCATTTTTTGTAATTCCTGCATCTTTCAAAGCGTTTTCAACAGGAGTTTTACATCTGTTCAACAAATCACGGCATAAATCCTCAAACTTGGCTCTTGTCAAGTTCAAATCTAAGTGTTTAGGACCGTTTGCATCTGCTGTAATGAACGGAAGATTAATATTTGTTTCCATAACAGATGACAATTCGCATTTAGCTTTTTCAGCGGCTTCTTTAACACGCTGCATAGCCTGCTTGTCACCACGAAGGTCAATACCTTCCTGTTTTTTGAACTCATCGCAAATCCAATCCATAACTTTCTGGTCAAAATCGTCACCACCCAAGTGAGTATCACCTGATGTTGAAAGAACTTCATGAACACCGTCGCCGATTTCAAGGATTGATACATCGAAAGTACCGCCGCCTAAGTCGAATACAAGAACTTTTTCTGATTTTTCTTTTTCAAGACCGTAAGCCAACGCAGCAGCTGTAGGTTCGTTTACGATACGTAAAACATCCAAACCTGCAATTCTTCCTGCATCTTTTGTAGCCTGTCTTTGCGCATCGTTAAAGTAAGCAGGGACTGTGATTACAGCGGACGTAACTTTTTCACCCAAATAATTAGAAGCATCATCTGCAAGTTTTCTCAAAATCATTGCAGAAATTTCCTGCGGGGTGTAATCTTTACCGTCAATATTTACTTTGTAATCTTCACCCATATGTCGTTTGATAGACGCAATAGTTTTATCAGGGTTCAAAATAGCCTGACGTTTCGCCAATTGACCTACAAGTTTTTCGCCTGTTTTAGAAAAACCTACAATTGAAGGTGTTGTTCTTGAGCCTTCAGCATTGGCAATAACTGTCGGCTTACCGCCTTCCATGACTGCTACAACAGAGTTTGTTGTACCTAAGTCAATACCAATTGTTTTAGCCATAATTAATTATCTCCTTTACTAAATTATTACCTTCCATGAATTATATTTATGTTATAACATCTTTTTTTTCAAATCTTAAAAAAATAAACAAAAAATTAATAATTGGCGAGCGGAGCCGCGAGCGAAAGCGAGAGTCGAACAATAATCAACGGAAACATTTTATAAAATGTTTTCATGACTATTCAATAATTTCCTGAATTGTATCTCTTAATTTTCTCAATAAGATGCTCAGTTGTTCTTTTTCATTCTTCGATAATTCGGATAAAATCTTTTCTCTTTTATCTTTCGGAATATTAGCTATAAGTGCATCTGTTTTTAAAATTGCAAGATAAATTTGGACAACATTATTATAATACATAAATTTATTCCTTTATATCTTGCAGGTTAATACCGCCGACAGATTTATATAAGCCCAGAGAGGCAACAAGAACTTCTGTCTCGCTTTGAGTTTCTTCTTTTTGCAGGGTTAAAAGATTTTCTTTGTATTTTAAAGTATCAAGATAAGATATAGCACCTTTTTCGTATTTATAATTCATATCGTTATAATATTTTGTTTCGCATTGTACTCTTTTTATATCGTTTTTATTTTTACTGGTATCTGTTTTTAGTTCTAAAAGACTGTCATTAATTTCCTGGATAGATGTTAAAATAGTTTTTTGATAATTATTAAACATCTGTTCATATTTGTATTTTTTTGCTTTTAACACTGCCATTAATCTGCCTCCCTGAAATATTGGTTGTGTCAGCCCTCCGCCAAGCTGCAAAATTGCACTTTGCCAGTCAAACATTTTTGACATACTGAAAGCATTAAACCCGAAAAATCCTGTAAGATTAATTGAAGGCAGCATATTTTTTCTTGCATACTTTACATCAAATGCTGAGGCTTGAAGTTCTGCTTCAGCTTTTAAAACATCCGGTCGTTGTTCAATTATTTCAGAGGGAATTGACTCGGGTAAATTCGTTAAAACAGAAATTTTATCAATAGAGCCGCGAATCAAATTCGATGATTGTTCGCTTGAATCCCCTGTTAAAACAGCAAGTTGATTTAACATTTTGCTTTGAGTAAATTTTAATATTTCCATATTTGACAAAGCTTCTGTGTAGGATTTATCGGCAATCGTTACATCGGTAGAAGATGCCAGTCCATACTCAAAATTTATCCTTGTTAAATCTAAAATTTCTTTCCTGATATTTAACAATTCTTCTTCAATTTTTATCTGTTTATCAAGACTTAAAATATTAAAATAAGTAGTTGCAGTCAGAACGGTTAACGAGATGAATGCAGACTTTTCATCATATTTCAAAGCCTCGTATTCCTTTTTTAGTTTTTTTGTATAATCCCTGTTTTTACCCCAGATATCTACTTCATAATTTACCGTAAGCGGCAGCCTTATATTATTAGAATAATATGAAGGGAAAAACATCCCTGCATAAGGAATTGAGCCTGTATATTTATCTCTGGCGGCGGTTGCATTAAATTCTATTGTCGGGAGTTGTTTGGCAAATCCCTCTTTAACATTTTCTTTTGCCTCGAGTACCTTTAGGGCATTGATTTTTATCTCATAATTTGATTCTGCGGTTTTAATTACATATTCTGTTAAATATGGATCATTAAAATTATCCCACCAATCTTGATTTATGTATTGAGTTTTCTCTGCCGTAGTTGTTAATACTGTTTTATTTTCAGCGGATAAAGCAGGAATTTGTACAAACAACAGCGTTAATATCAACAATAATGTTACATTTTTATTTCTCATTTTTAAACCTCATAATCCAATTAAAAATTTTCTTTTTAATATTAGGCTTTTTAAACATTGTTAACTGCTCCTGTAATTGCATAACTAAAATATAAATAACAGGGGTTATAAAAAGATTAAGAATCGTAGATACAATCATTCCGCCAAACACAGCCGTTCCCATAGAAACACGGCTAAGAGAACCTGTTCCTGTTGCAACAACAAGAGGAAAAATCCCCAAGATACAAGCAAATGATGTCATAATAATCGGTCTGAAACGGATTAGACAGGATTCTATTGCTGCTTTTTCAATCGTCAATCCCTGTTCTCTTAGTTGATTTGCAAATTCAACAATCAAAATCGCATTTTTGCCCGCTAACCCGATTAACATAACAAGTCCGATTTGGCAAAATACATTATTATCCAGCCCTCTTAAATACTGAAATAACATTGCACCAAACAGAGCAAGCGGAACGGCTAGCATAATTACAACAGGAGGGTATAAACTTTCGTATTGTGCCGCTAAAATTAAGAATACAAAAATAAAACTCAACGCAAAAATCAAAAAAGTTTTATTTCCTGACTCTTGCTGCTCCAAAACAAGCCCCGACCATTCAAAACTAAAATCTCTCGGAAGAATTTCTTTTGCTTTGGCTTCCATAATTTTTACGGCTTGCCCCATGCTGACACCGCTTGCGGCAGAACCTGTTATCTCGGTCGAACGTCTCAAATTGTAATGCTGGATGGAATCTGCCGTAAAAATTGTTGAATAAGATGTCAGATTTGCTAAAGAAATCATATCACCACCGGGCGTTCTTATGTACAATCTTCCTATATCCGCAGTATTTGCTCTAAAGTCTTTATCTGCCTGCAAATAAACTCTGTAAATTTTATTCATAAAAGTAAAATCATTCACATAATAAGAGCCTATGTAAACTTGCAGGGCGTCATAAATATAGTTCAACGGAATATTTAACTGTTTTGCTTTTAATTTATCTACAACCAGATTGATTTGCGGAGTTTCGGCATTGAAGGAAGTAAACAAACCTGTTAATTTTCCTGTTTTTGACGCCTCTAGAATCAATTTCTGTGTAGTATCAGATAGTGTTGTAAGAGAGTTGTCACCATTATCCTGCAATTCAAACTGAAAACCGCCGATAGAGCCTATCCCTTGTACCGCAGGCGGTTCAGAGGCAACAATTATTGCATCCGGGATTTTAGAAAATTCTACATTTAATTTATTGACAATATATTTGGCTGAATGTTTAACACCTTTTCTTTCATGATTAGGTTTTAAAGCGACAAACATTAATGATGCCGTCGGAGTTTGTCCGGTAAAGTTAAACCCTGTAAATTCATATACTTGAATAATATCTTCGTTTTGTTTGCAAATTCGATAAACTTTATCTGCTATTTCTGAAGTTTTTTGTAACGCAATTCCGGGCGGAGATTGAATCATCACCATAAAATATTCCTGATCTTCAATCGGAATAAACGACTGCGGTACAACTTTAAACAGTAAACAGGTTACACCCAGCAATATAACAAAAACGGCAATTGCTTTTTTAGAATTTCTTATAACAAATCGCAGCAAAACATTATATTTATTTTTGATTTTATCAAAGATATCATTGAATTTTTTAAAGAATTTAACCTCTTTTGATTCATTTTTTAAAATAATTGCGGTCATTGCAGGTGTCAATGTCAGAGAAACAAATGCGGAAATTGCAATAGAACAGGCTATTGTAAGTGCAAATTGCCTGTATAAAATACCGGTTGTCCCCGGGAAAAATGAAATCGGCAGAAATACGGTTACCAAAACCAAGGATGTTGCAATAACAGCCCCGAAAATTTCTTTCATACCGTTTATTGCAGCCTCTAACGGCGGCATTTTGTGTTCACGCATGAAACGTTCAATATTTTCAACAACAATAATTGCATCATCTACAACAAGTCCTGTGGCAAGAACTATCCCGAATAGTGTAAGACTGTTGATTGAAAACCCTAAAAGTTTCATCATAACAAATGTGCCGACTAACGAAACAGGGATGGTAACAGCAGGGATAATTGTTGTATTGAGTTTTTGTAAAAATACATATATTACAAGGATTACAAGAATAATTGAACCGATAAGAGTAAGCAAAACCTCATTAATAGATTCTTCTACAATATTGCTTGTATCTATAATAGTTTTAACTTCAAGTCCGGCAGGAAAATTCTTTTCAAGTTTTGCCATTTCTGCTTTTATATTCTTTGCAACATTCATTGCATTAGCTGTCGGCAGTTGATAAATTTCTATCCCGATTGCATCATCGCCGTTCAATTTAGTAATCAAATTATAATTTTCGGCACCGAGTTCAACTCTTGCAACATCTTTCAGTCTTACAACATTGTTTTTATCTGATTTTAAAACAATTTCTTCAAATTCCTTGACGGTTTGTAATCTGCCTTGAGTTAAAATACTCAATTGAACTTCCTGAGAATTGCTTATAGGTGCAGCACCAATTTGCCCTGCCGCAACCATCATATTTTGCTCGGTTAGCACTTTTGAAACATCAGATGCGTTCATCCCCAAGCCTGCAAGTTTATAAGGATCGAGCCATATTCTCATTGCATATTTACGCTCGCCTGTAATATTTAATCTTGCAACACCATCTACACGCTGGAGGTAATCTTTTATATACCTGTCTATATAATTACTAATAAATTCTGTACTGTAAATGTTATTCTTAGAGCTTAAAGCGTACAAAATAACAATAGCGGAAGAACTTTTAGTAACATTAACCCCTGTCATTTTAACTTCCTGCGGTAATCTGGGCTCAACTTCTTTTACTCTTGACTGCACATCCAAAAGCGCATCATCAAGAGAACGATTTGAATTAAAAGTAACCGTAATTGTGCAAGAACCGTCATTATTGCTGGAAGATGTAATATACTTC
This sequence comes from Candidatus Gastranaerophilales bacterium, assembly GCA_944326015.1. Classification (GTDB taxonomy): domain Bacteria; phylum Cyanobacteriota; class Vampirovibrionia; order Gastranaerophilales; family Gastranaerophilaceae; genus Stercorousia. The sequence continues at coordinate 6,036 of CALVCJ010000037.1, read as the reverse complement.
ATCCCTTCTACACCGTTAATAGCCTGTTCTAACGGTGTTGTTACGGTTGATTCAACAGTTTGGGCGTTTGCTCCTATATAGTTTGCAGAAATTAATATTTGAGGCGGTGCCAACTGAGGATATTGCTCAATAGGAAGGAGCGGAATACAAATTAATCCGCAAAAAAGAATTATAATTGAACAAACAGAAGATAGGATTGGTCTTTTGATAAAAGTTTCTAAAAACATTATTCTTCTCCCTCTTGAATTGCAGCTCCGTCATATAGTTTTTGAACCCCTTTAATTATCAGATTATCGCCGCTTTTGAGTCCGCTTTTAACAATATATTTGCCGTTTTGAATATCTCCGGTCTCAATATGAACCTGTTTTGCAATTAATTCGCCGTTTTCTTCCTTCGCTAAATAAACAAAATCCTGACCGGCGACTTTTACAACAGATGTTACAGGAATTAAAATCCCGTCATATTCGTTATAAATAACCTTGATTTTTACTGATTGATCTGCTTTTAATACGGATTTTTCGTTTTTAAAATTAGCCTTAACAAGAATAGTTTGCGTTCCTGAATCAATTCTTGGAGAAACAAACATCAAATGAGACTCCGCTATAACATTGTTATCAAAATCAAGAATTTGTACAGGCAGTCCCTGTTTTATATCAAAAATTTTGTTTGCGGGAAGTCCTGCATTAAGTTCCAGTATTTCATTTTGTGTAACGGATAAAAGTTTTGTTTCGGGAGAAACATATTCTCCGATTTTAACCGGAATATCCCCGACTACACCTGAAAACGGTGCTGTAATTTTATGATACCCGAGCTGGACACTCTGTTCTTTTATTTGAGCAGTGTTTTCATCCAGGGCTGATTTTGCTTTTTTGTATTCGTTTTCATAATTTTCTAAATCCTGCTTGCTTACTGTTTTCTTTTCATATAAATCAGCATACCTGTCATATTGAATTTTTGCTGTTTCATAAGCCGTAACAAGAAAGGAGTGCTTGACCTGATATGAATTTAAAACAGCTTCCTGTTTTCTCGGGTCAATTACAATCAATACCTGCCCTTTTTGTACTTTGTCCCCGGCTTTTACATTAATACTTGAAATCTGCCCAGAAACTTGCGGCTGAATAATTACTGACTGTCTTGAAATCAAAATACCTTGATAAATTTCAGCGTTGTCAATTCTTTCAGGTTTTAAAGTTTCAGTATTTACGAGTGTTTTCTCTACTACTGTGTGAGAATTTAAAAACAGATAAATATCCGCACAACATAATGTAAAAACTAAAATTGAAGTAAAAATTATAATGTTCTTTTTCATTTCTTCTCCTTAGTCCGAAATCATACTAACAACATTAGTACGATTTCGGACTAATGTCAAGAGCTTGACTTTTTTTTTAATAAGAATTAATCTGAATGTATGAAATCGGACTTAAAAGCGGCTATAGAGAATGACTTAAAAGAACTTAACAGTTTATACAAAGAGTGGTTTGAAATTTATCATAAAATTTCTGCTAAATTAGGGCTGTCAGATAGTGAATTTCTGATTATTTATGCTCTTGTTGAGTTGAAGCTTAACCGGCAAAAAGATATTGCGGATTATTATTGTGTAAGCAAACAAACAATAAATTCGGCAGTGAAAAAACTTGTAAAAACCGGGATTATTGAATTAAAACAAGCAAAAGGCAGGGATATGCAGATAATTTTTACTCAAGCCGGTAAAAGTTTTGCACAAGAAAAAATTATCCCGATAGTGAATGTTGAAAAAAATGCACTGGTTGCAATGGGACCAAAAGAGAGCCAAGAACTTTTACGTTTGACAAGAAAACATCTTGATATTTTTAAAAAGCACACAACACAAATTTTATAAATTATGGAAATAAAAAATATTAATAAAGATGACAGAACACCAAAATTGATTGAGCAGCTTACTGAGGTATGGGAAAATTCAGTAAGGGCAACTCATTTGTTTTTATCTGAAAATGAAGTTGAAAAAATTAAACAATATGTTCCTCAAGCATTAGAGGAAATCCCGTATTTAATTGTAGTTATAAATGAGAATAATCTTCCTATTGCTTTTATGGGAATTAATAACAAAAAATTGGAAATGTTATTTGTAAGTGCTGATGAAAGAGGAAAGGGGATTGGCACAAAGTTAATTCTGTATGGAATTAAAGGATATTCTATAAATAAATTGACTGTTAATGAACAAAATCCAAATGCCAGAAGATTTTATGAAAAGAATGGTTTTACAGTATATAAAAGAACAGAAACAGATGAACAAGGTAATCCTTATCCGTTGTTATATATGAAAATTTAGTTTAACAAAAAACAGATTTTCAAATTTTTACTGCCTTTTTTAAAATTTTCTGTTGCCTTTGGTACTGCTGTTTGTATTCCTCCATATCTTTTACGGTGCCGAGAACATTTGCCATCGGGTGAACTTTCTGTACCCTATGTGCCACGCATAAGAATTCACCTTTCATTGAATAAACATGAACCTTGGAAAGGTCAAACAAACTGTATCGGACATAAACCTTATCCCGAAGTCCAAGAATAACGTCACTCCTGTAATGCATTCCGAAAATGTTATTCCATGTTTGTTTATGGTTCGTGCTTCGGTTTTCATCATTAAATCATTGAGAATATTTTATCTATATCTTGTTTTTAAACGCTGTTTAACTTTTCTGTTATCATAATTTCATACCCCACTAATGCTGTTGATTTCCAATCTAAAAAGCTTTTCCGACACTGAATTTATTCGGGTGCATGAGGAATTTTCCTGTACTTCAGGCAGAGTGCCTGCACCCAGAATAATCCAAGACAAATTTCAAATGTCCTTGCCGAAAATAATCAAACCATTCGTACAAATTCAAATATGTCCTAAACTTCCGCCACATAAGGGTTACAACCAAAAGTCGAGGGGGTGGACTTCAACGGACACTTCGTGGACTTTTCAAATAATTTGGTTTGATTATTTTCGGACACTTCCGACAGGTTGAAACCTAAATACAAAGCCACTTTAAGGGATAAAATCATTTTAACCGTACAGGATTGAAATGTCTGGTTTAATACACCTACCCCTGAAATCCACTACACAAGCCGATTGCCCGAAATAATCGCACCATCTGCCCTACGCAAAATACTCTCTTCATTACACTCATCTTTACCACACATAATAAAAACGGGTCTGACAAAAGTCAGCCCGTTTTTATCAGGAGGAGGTGGGATTCGAACCCACGGTACGCGTGAACGTACGACAGTTTTCAAGACTGCTCCAATCAACCGCTCTGGCACTCCTCCATACAGTTGTCGGATGTACTCTATTGTATGTAATAAATTTTTATTGTCAAGCAGGGAAATTTGGGGATATTTATACAAGTTTACCCTAAATCGTATAATACAAGACTAAAATTTAATTAGGATAAGTATTTTGCCTGTTTTAGTTCCGTTTTTAATGCTTTCATTTCCCTGTCAAACTTTTTTTCATCCAAAACTTATATGAGTCAGATAGGTACATAACTGACTTAAGAAAATGAAAATAAAACATTTGCCAATGGGTAAAAATAATAAAAAACAGGTTAAAGCGAAGTATTGTTAACCATTTTAACCCATTTAGTATAAAATGATGTATTATTCATATTTTTACCGGAATTTATTATTCAAATTCTGCAATTAGACTAACATAATCTATAAAATCCAGCAAACTTACATATTATCAATCAATACAATACATTCCGTATCTAGCGGAATTTGGAAAATATTTCGAAGAGCCTTTAGGTTCAACCTCATAATAATCAGATTGATACTGATCGGTATACGGCATAAGACTACCAGTTGTCGTACGTATAAGTTTGCCATTTTTATATTCTTCTACAGGAATACCGGTCATTGCACCTGAAGCTATATATGGTATATTGTAGTCATATTTCCAAATATATTTTAGGCTGCCTTTATTATCATAAATGTAAAAGTGATCTTCGCCGTTATCATGCCGAGTTTCTTTTCTTATTCTTTTCAATTTTGTGATAAATTGCAAATCGCCATCAGCATTATAATGCTTACTCCCGAAGTCGCCGGTTTCTATAGTGCCTACCAGTTTTTTTTCATAATCGTAAAAAGAAGTAATATTACCTTTTGATACGGTATAGGCACCTGTCGTCTCATATTCGAGAAGCTCGTCATAGAATTTTATTTCTTCTACCTCTGCAGACGGATCTGTAAATGAAATCGGTTTCATTTTTCCTGATGAATTTTTACCTGTATCTACATTCTGTATTTGAAATTTTAATGTAGCATTTTTTGAACCTTTATAATTTACATCCATTTGAACATATTGCTCAGCCGATGACAATTTTGGTTTTTCAATTTTATATCCTTGAGGCAAATCTACTGACATGTCTTTAACGAATTTCCCATCTCTGTAAAATTCCATTGCTTTTTTGATATCTTGCTGGGTATATGTTCCTACTTGTCCGTCGTTGTTAGAAATATTCTGGAATGCATGCCACTGATAGTTTGTCATATTTACGTGATTTGCATTACTCCATACATCAGAACCGTTTTTCTTAAATTTTAAAATACCATCTTTTGATACTGCATAAGTGCCGCCATTGTTAGTAAATGTACAGCCGTGTTCCATTTTAATAGTTTCTTTTTTACCGTTCACATTGATTGAAACAGTGAATAACATTGATTCCATAATAATATCCTTTTTATATCCCCTTACATTTTTAATAAAAACTTTTTGCAATAAAATATTGATACGTTATAGATAATTGTAACAAATTTTTAACAAAATAAGTTAAAATATTATTGAGATTTATTGAAGCATTGGAAATGTAATCAGTTACCTGTGCGGCCGAACCGTTTGTATGCTAAAAATTGGCTGAAATTACTTAAACTGCTCTTTTTTGTTTTTTATCCATAATATTGCATAAAACATCTATATAATATCTTGGTGCGTAAGGGGATATAATAATTTCGTCAATAAATTCTTCAAGACTAACTTTAACAGGAACCGCATATACATTATTTGCATTTATTATATTAGAATCATTTAATTTATGAATAATTTCATTATTCACTATAGAATCAACAACTAGATTTGGTCTTTGATAAAAAAGAACCCTATATTCATTTTCATAGGCATAACACTCCTTTTTAATAAAAAATAATGAACTGGATCATCCAATTTTTGTTCAACAAGTTCTTGTCCAGTTTTGTTATTCACCATTTTGAATAAATCATCAATATTATGATATTTAACTCTATCGGATTTTATTTCGTATCCTTCTTTTGTTAATTCGCAATAGTCTAAATAGTTTTTCAGCTTATCAATAGTTGTTTTTATAACAATCCCTTTTTTATTAGAGTATATTTTCCACATTGCATCAGATTCATTACTGTTAATATGCCAACAACTAACAAAAGTATTGTTTTTATAATATTTGCCAATATCTCTGTCTATAAAGGAGTCACATTCATCAATTTCCACTAATATTTTTTGGCATAAGCATCAGTTAGCTTTTGGGAAAATTCTCTTATCAATTCTGAATTAATACTACTTATATTTTGACAATTATACATAATAGAATTGTATAATTGAACAAAAATATACATAAATATATTTTCGGGCTCATTGTGAGTTGGTTTATTTTTTATTATACCAATAAAATTTGCGACATTTCTTGTTACCCTGTCAATTCTCATTTGCTTTAAAATGGGCTTTGTTTCAGTTTTTATTTTCGTAAAATCCGGGAAACTACAATCATCAATATCCTCAAATAAACAAGGTTTTACAAATGTTATTTTTTAAGATACAAGCAATGAAATAAACTTAGGGAAATCTAAATATTTAAAAAGTACTTGCTCCGTATTTATTTTTTCAAAATTCATAGTATACTATTCTCCTGATTGTCCTATACTTTCCATACCATACAACGGCAAATCAATAAGATTGTCTGTTTTTTTATAATCTGCCATTGACGTTCTTATTGCATAATTGGGTTTAAATTTTTCCATATAAACCTTCAAACTTTTAGCTTG
>CALVCJ010000036.1 GCA_944326015.1 Candidatus Gastranaerophilales bacterium | reverse complement strand
AAAATTGAAAAAGCAGGCGGAAAGGTTGAGTTAGTATAATGGCACCACAAATGAAAATGCCGACAACTGATGATTTACTGTCAATGTGGAATGCATCAGGCTTAAAGCAAAAAATATTGTTTACATTCCTGATGATTGCCGCATTCAGATTCGGGGTTCAGATGCCTTTGTTTGGTATAAACAACCAGATTTTCCAAAACATTGCTCAAGGGAACAATATTATCGGATTTTTAGATTTATTTTCAGGCGGTGCATTAGGCAAAGTTTCAATATTTGCACTGGGTATCGGACCGTACATTACATCATCAATTATTATCCAGCTTGTTTCTGTTGTAATTCCGTCGCTGGAAAAACTTCAGAAAGAAGAAGGCGAAGCAGGCAGAAGAAAATTATCTCAATACACCCGTGTTTTTACGGTTGTGTTAGCAGTATTTCAATCCTTGATATTTATGCTGTACTTGCACCACTTGCCGGGTGCTGTGCTGCCGAATGTTAACCCTGTAATGTTCTTTATAAGTTCTATTGTAGTGTTAACTGCTGGTTCGGTTCTTGTGATGTGGATTTCGGAACTTATTACCGAAAAAGGTATCGGAAACGGCGGTTCTTTAATCATCTTTATCGGTATTATATCAGGTATTCCGATTTATGCATCAAGAACTGCTCAAATTGTTGCTCACAATTCAATGATGCAGCTTGGATTAGCCGTTTTACTTCTTATATTCTTCGCAGCAATGATTTTTATTGTAATTATGCAGGAAGCTGTAAGAAAAGTTATTATTGTTAATCCTAAAAGACAGGTAGGTAATAAGGTCTACGGTGGAATGAATTCATTTATTCCATTTAAGCTCAATCCAGGCGGCGTTATGCCGATTATCTTTGCTATTGCGATTTTGCTATTCCCGTCAACTATTTTAAGTTTAGTCGGACAGGCAAATTTCAAAAGCGAAGCTGTTAAAAATATTGTGATACATTTAAATCAGATATTAAGTCCTGACGGTATCACATATTATATATTGTATTTCTTACTAATTGTTGCATTGACATTCTTCTATGCATCAATTATGCCAAATATGCAACCCAAAGATATAGCAGATAACCTGAAAAAATACGGTTCATCAATTCCGGGGATAAAACCGGGCAGACCGACAGCTGAGGCTCTTGATAGAATTTTAACAAAAACTACATTTATCGGAGCTATGGGACTTGGAATTATTGCACTTGTTCCATCACTTGCAAGTTATGTTACAAATATTAAAACTTTGCAGGGAATCGGGGCTACATCTTTAATAATCATGGTCGGTGTAGCACTTGATTTAATCAATCAGGTAAGAACACATCTGCTGGCGAGAAATTATGAATCATTCCTAAAGGAATAATAAAAATTAATTTTAAGGGACCGTTAAAATCCAATTAACGGTCCTTTTTTTCTAAAAAAAAGCTCCCCTTATATAATGAGGAGCAAATACTGAGCAATCAGAAGAGTTGAGGATTTACATTTATATAATACAAATTTTTCCGGTAGAAAACATTACCGGAAATAGTTAATTTTATAAAAAAAACAGTCCAGAATACTTATGTAATTATTAAAGTCTTAGCGCAAGTATAAGTTTAACGGCTTTTTGCTTATCTTCATGAGAAAGCTCATCAAAAACCTTGTTTAGCAGAACCTTTAAATCATTTTCTTCATGCATGTGTTCATAAATAAAAAATTCACTCAAATCAATGTTTATTCTATTAGCAATCTTTTCAAGATTACTTAGTAAGGGAAAATTTTTTCCTGATTCTATTTTGCTTATTGATTGAGGCTCAATTCCTGCAATTTCTGCAAATTTTTCCTGAGTGTACCCCAATTTTTTTCTTATTTCTCTAAATCTTTTGCCTAATAACTTTTTATTCATAAAACAAATTTACCAATACTTTGTAAATAATTAAATAAGGTTATAAGTTAATATGTTACAAAAAATAACTTATAAGTTTATAATATTAATATCATAAGTTATTTTTTTTATGAAAGTAACGATAGAGATGAAAATTACTAAGATTAATAAGGCATTTACACTTGCTGAAGTCTTAATTACGCTTGGAATAATAGGTGTTGTTGCAGCACTAACCCTTCCAGATCTTATTAATAACACTAAACATAAAGAGCTTGAGGCAGCTTTAAAAGAAGGATATTCAATTTTATTACAAGGTCTAAACCGTATGAATGCTGATTTAGTCTATCCTCCTACACCTGATGCATATTTTAATCCTTCTAAAGGCAGCGGAAATTTTTATAACGAATTCATAAAATATTTTAAAGTAATATATGATTGTGGAGTACGGAATCCTGATCAGACTCTGTGTTTTTCAAGAAATTCAAATATTTCAGATGATATAAACTATGCAAATGATTTAACTTATAAGACTTATACTAATAAACCACTTAATACCGGAATTTTTGACGACGGGCAATTTGTTTTGGCAAATGGCATGCTTGTTATACTTGAAAATCCTAACACAATTAGTAGTAGTCATATACTTATTTCCATTGATGTGAACGGTAAAAAGAAAGGACCGAATAAACTGGGTTATGATTTATTTACATTTCAATTAATGTCCGATGGCAAACTCCTTCCAATTGGTGCAGAAGGCACAAAATACTCAGATGAAGAACAATACTGCTCAAAAAATTCTAATAATAATGTAAATGGTTTAGCATGTGCTTACAAAGCTTTAAGTGATCCTGATTACTTTAAAAATCTTCCTTAATTACATATAAATTATTAAGACATATTGAAAAATTGGACAAAATTATGTAATTATCTTATAATAAAAACAAGATGAGGTTATTATGAGAGAATTAATTGAAAAAAATAGAAGAATTACTGTGGTTCCTTCGGATTTTAAATGTGCAAACAAAGGCACAATTATTGAAGTTGAACCGCGATTTTTTACAATAGAGCTAGATTATGAGCCAGAAGGAATGCTCCGTCATAATTATTGTGAATTTTATACACAAACAAACCATGGAACATTGTACTTTGATTCCTACCCTGAGGCTATTGAAGGGAAAAGAATAAAAATAGCAAACCCTGCAAAACACAGATTTTTGCAGAGAAGACAGTATACCCGTATAAAATATGTATATGACCTTGATTTAACGTTTAACGATGGAGTAAATCAAATTACAACACTAGATATTTCTGCGGGAGGGATGAAATTCAGAACAGGTGAAAATATTAATATAGAAAGAGAATATTCAATAATTCTTCCATTATCTGAAAAACAATCAATAGAATGCCGTTTTAGCCCGATAAGAATTGAGAAGTGTGAAAATGGCGAATATACTGTTTCCGGCAGATTTGAATATAATAACAATAAAGACAAAATGACATTAACTCAATTTTGCTCAAAACGCAGCATAGAAATCCAAAACAAATAGGGAGCATAGCCGCTCAACCAGTCACATATGGAATTCAGGAATTTTGCACAGTTGATAGAATATGCAGGCAGTTATTCTATCCCTCATAGAAGCGTTAAGGAGAGGGACTAATGAGCCTTGTAAATTTATTTAGAAAACAAAACCGAAAATATTTGTTCACAACGCCTTCACATGGACAAAAATTCTGTGTTTTTCATAAATTCAGACAGTTTTATAAATATGATATTTCGGAAACTGAAGCACAAGATCCACAATCTGCCCTCAATCAAGCTCAAAAAATTGCTGCAAATATTTATAAAACCATGCATACATATTTTTTAACAAATGGTTCAACAAGCGGTATTATTGCTTCTGTTTTATCTTGCACAAACAATGGAGATAAAGTTTTAATCTGGAAAAATTCGCATCCCTGCCATGAAAATGCAGTAAAATTAGCAGGGTGTTCCCCTGTTTATTATGAAGTTCCCATTATAAAAGATTGGGGAATTCCAGATAAGACAACTTCGGATTTGATAAATGTGAAAGGGGTAAAAGCAGTAATTGTAACTTCACCAACTTATGAAGGAATTGTATCTGATATAAAAGAATTAAAAAAGATTTGTGAAAAAAACGGAGCATATTTAATAGTCGATGAAGCCCATGGAGCATTATATCCTTTTTCGGATAAACTGCCGCAAAGTGCAGTAAATATAGCAGATTTTACTATTCAATCACTGCATAAAACAGCGGGAGGGCTTAATCCTACAGCTCTACTTCATACTAATTGTGAACTTGATGTCGAAAAAACACTTTCCATGATTAATACAACATCACCATCTTATCCCCTTTTAGCATCAATTGAGGCAAATATTAATTACCTTAACTCAAAGCGCGGCAGAGCAAAGCTTAACAAACTTATTGCTGGTATTGAAAATATAAGAAATACTATTAAAAATATTGATTTTGGCGGAGATGATATTACCAAAATTCTGATAAAGAAGAATGGCATGAATGGTTATGAGCTTTCAGAAAAATTGTTCGAGATTTTTAATATAGAAGATGAAAAAACTAATAAAATTTCAACTATGCTTTTATGCGGTATAGGCACATCTGAAAAAAAATTAGAACATTTAAAAAAATCTCTTTTGAAAATTAATTAAAATCTCCTAAGGTTTTTCTATAATTTTTGCCTCAACTTTTTTCATGCTACTAACACTGTTATTTAGACTATTAAGAAGCTGTACTGCTGTTTTAGCATTATAAAATTTTCCGCTCGTAACAAGCGAAGTACATTCTAGTTGATCCAAATCATCTTCATCACTAACATTAAAGGCAATAACATCAATAGAAACATCTTTTCTTGTTTTGATTAGCTCTAATACATACGAACACGGACTTTCATCACAATTTTCCCCGCCATCGGTCAACAAAATTATACGTTTTTTACCTGAAAAACCACTGAAATCATTTTTTATCGCCTGTTTCAAAGAATAAGTAATAGGAGTCATTCCTCTTGGTTTTATATCTAGAAGAGAATTCCTTATATTAATACCATTTGCCGGTGACACGGGCTCAACAAGTGTTGATGCCTTGCAGGCTTCTAAAGGGGTAAAACCCATTCTATGTCCGTATACACGTAAACCAACGGATATATTCGGATTTAAATTTGGCAAAATTGATTTCATTGTATCAATCATTAAATCTACTTTACGTTTCCCTCCAAGATACTCAGACATACTGTTTGAAAAATCAAGAATAAATAATATTTTCTCATTATCTGACAATGAATTTTCTGAATAGGCTGCAGGATTGCTATAAAAATTATATCCTGCAGCGAAAACAGGAATTGCAAGAACGAACATTAAAAACATGACAATAATTTTATTCATAATAATATAATAGTAATAAATATTAAATATTTTAGCTGAACAGTAAGACAAAATATGTTGACGATTATTTTTTGTTGCAATATTATAAAATTAATCAGAATTTGGCGGAGAAATTATGAATAGCAAGGAACTTATTAAACAGGCTGAACAAAGCCTTGAAAAAGAATTTGAAATAATAGATGAAATTAGAGATTTTAATCAGGAAAAAGTATTAAACGCATTTATTGAAAACAGAGTTGCTCCCGAACATTTTTATACGGTTTCAGGATACGGACACGACGATATGGGAAGAGAAATTCTTGATAAAGTATTTGCGGATGTATTCAAGGCAGAGAAAGCAATTGCAAGAATACATTTTGCATCAGGCACACATACACTTGCCTGCTGCCTGTTCGGCAATTTAAGACCGGGAAATAAATTAATTTCAGTTGCAGGAGCTCCTTATGACACAATGCAGGAAGTTATTGGAACTGCAGGTGATGATGAAACAAAAGAAGATTCCCTGATAGCCCACGGTGTTTTGTATGACGAAATTCCATTAAAAAATAATGAAATTGATTTTGAGACTCTTGAAAAAACGATTGACAAAACCGTCACAATGGTTTTAATTCAGCGCTCAAAAGGATATTCAACTAGGAAATCCCTTACTATCAAAGAAATAGAAAAAATCTGTAAAATTGTTAAATCAAAAAATCCCAACTGTATCTGTTTTGTGGACAACTGCTACGGAGAATTTGTAGAAGAAAGAGAGCCGCTTGAAGCCGGAGCTGATTTAATTGCAGGCTCTTTAATTAAAAATCCGGGAGGCGGAATTGTAGAGGCAGGTGGGTATATTGCAGGAAAAGCAAGATTAGTAGACAAATCCGCAAACAGATTAACTGCTCCAGGAATAGGATGTGAGGGCGGAGCCATGTTTAACCAGCACAGACTGATTTTTCAAGGATTATTTATGGCACCGTCTGTTGTCTCAGACGCTGTTAAAGGAGCTGTTCTTGCAGCTAAACTTTTTGAAGATCTCGGATTTAACACGGCGCCAAAACATAATGAGAAACGTACTGACATTATTCAAAATATAATTTTTAATAACCCCGATAAATTAGAAGAATTTTGCAGGACAATCCAGTCTTTTTCACCGGTAAACGGTTATGTAACGCCAATTCCCGAATACATTCCTGGTTATGAGGACAAAGTTATTATGGCAGGCGGAACATTTATTGAAGGATCTACAATAGAACTTTCAGCCGACGGACCGATGAGAGCACCTTATGTCGCATATATGCAGGGCGGTCTAAATTACGCCCATGTAAAAATTGCTCTTGAAAATATATTAAATAAAGTAAACATTAGTTAATCCCCAATTCTTTTTCAAATTTTCATTATAAACATAATAAATATTAAGTTTTTTTAAGAGTTAAATAGCTACTTATAACTAATTCTTAAGGATTAGAGAAATATTTTTTAATAAATTTATTTGAAACTTGTATTTTTGTGATATGCTGTTTATGTACCCCGATAAATTTTGGGTAAAACAGTTTACATAGTATAAGAAGAGGAAGGTTAATATGTCATTACCAAATGTAGCATATTTCTCGATGGAAATCGCAATGGATCAGTCTTTAAAAACTTATTCAGGTGGTTTAGGATTTTTAGCAGGTTCACACATGTTATCTGCAGGGTATTTACAAATGCCCATGGTCGGTGTAACAATTTTATGGTCATACGGTTATTATGACCAGCGTATTGCACACGATGGTCAGGTAGAAGTTGCCTACATCAGAAAATATTATGATTTCTTAAAAGATACAAATGTTACTACTGAAGTCGATATTTTCGGTGAAAAAGTAAAAGTTAAAGCTTATTTAGTAGAGCCTGAATTATTCGGCGCCTGTCCTGTTTATCTTTTAACAACAGACATTGAAGGTAACAGTGACTGGGCAAAGAGTATCTCACACAAACTTTATGACGGTAATGAAAAAATAAGAATTGCACAAGAAACAGTTTTAGGTGTTGCAGGTATCAGAATTCTCCAACAAATAGGATATAACTTTGATGTTGTCCATATGAATGAAGGTCACGCATTACCTGCTGCTTTTGAACTTTTGAGACAATACAACGGTAATCTGGAGGAAGTTAAAAAGAAAACAGTATTTACAACACACACACCTGTTGCCGCAGGTAATGAAGTTCACTGGGTTGATACATTGATGGAAGGCGGATTCTTTGCGGGTTGCTCAAGAGAAGTAGCAGTGCAGCTTGGTGGCGAAAACTTCTCATTAACTGTTGCAGCTTTGAGAATGTCAAGAATTGCAAATGCTGTATCACAGTTGCACGGACTTGTAGCAAATAAAATGTGGGAGTGGGTAGATGGAAGATGTCCGATACGCGCTATTACAAATGCTGTAAATCTTCACTACTGGCAGGATGATAGAGTTAAGGAAGCTGCAAATAACCCTGAAAAGCTGCTCGCAGTTAAGCGTGAAATGAAAGCAGAATTGTTTGAATATGTAGCAAACGTTGCTGGTAAAAAATTTGATCCTGATGTTTTAACAATTACTTGGGCAAGAAGGTTCGCGGACTACAAACGTGCCTGGCTGATTTTGATGGATAAAGACAGAATTACAAAACTTCTGGATGCAAACAAAATTCAAATTATTTTTGCAGGGAAATTCCATCCTGATGACGTTATGGGTAAAGAAATGTTTAACAAACTTCTCAATCGTTCGCACAGCATGAAAAATGTTGTTGTACTCCCTGGTTATGAACTTGAATTGTCAGGAAAATTGAAACGTGGATCTGATATATGGTTAAACACTCCTTTGAGACCGTTCGAAGCTTCTGGAACTTCAGGTATGTCTGCAAACGCTAACGGTGCACTACATCTTTCAATTTACGATGGCTGGACTGTTGAAGGAACATTTAACGGAATAAACGGTTACACAGTTGAATACCCGGGACTCGATGATGAAATGCCTTGGGAAGAACGTCATTGGAAAGACCATGAATGCATTATGAATATTATAGAAAATGAAATTATACCGACATACTACGAAAACAAGCAAGAGTGGGCAAGATTAATGAGACAGGCTATTAGAACTTCTGAAGCCTATTTCAATTCTGATCGTATGGTAATTGAATATTATAACAGACTCTATAAACCAATTGCTCATAATGATTCAAGCTCTGGCGGAGAAAAAAAAGAAATGAAAATTTCTGAAACACCAACATTTGACGCTTGGACTTTCTCAAATATCAAAAAAGAAATAAAACAATATCAAAAAAAAAACTCTATTTTATAATAGAGTTTTTTTTTTACTTGACAAATAGCAAAAAATCGTAAATAATATGTTTATAAGAAAAATTAAGGAGGATGAAAAATGATGAATAGAGAAGCTTTCAGCTACCCCCCCCCCGACAAAATGTTGATGTAACAAAGTTTTTTAGGTTTAATGGCATTCTGAACTTGCTTCAGAATAACAATTATTTCACGAAGCGAACTTATTATCCGCGAAAACACGTCGCGTTTACTCTAGCGGAGGTATTAATCACTCTCGGAATTATTGGTGTTGTAGCGGCGTTGACTTTACCGACATTGATTGCACATAATAAGAAACAAACAACTTCTGCAAAAATTAAAAAAGTATACTCAACGATATCACAAGCGCTTATTCGCGCGCAAGTTGACAACGAAGGAATTGAAAACTGGGATTATGCATCCTTTTCAAATGATAAGGTAGAGGATAGAAAAAATGCCTCAGAAAAATTTGCAGAAAAATTTTTAAAGCCATATTTGAATGCTATTGGATATGATAAAAATGCAAAATTTAAAATATCAAACCAGCAATTTAGCTGGCCGAGGATTGATCTGGCTGATGGTACCCAGATATTTGTAAATACCGGTGCCTGCTACGATATTTATGTTGATATAAATGGAAACGATAAAGCTCCAAATGAAGGAGGACGTGATATTTTTGTATTTTTACTCTGTAATGCTAATAAAGGAGGCAATCAGTATAATCAACCAAGATTTAGTGCCTATGGCCACTCTGTAACAGCTAGCAGAAACACCTTAAAGTCATTCTGCGCATCAACCACAGAGACATTGCATCAATTCTGTACGGGGCTACTTCAATTTGACAACTGGGAGTTTAAGGATGATTATCCTTTCAGGTTATAAGATATTTATAAAAAAGCCGCTTTTATAAAGCGGCTTTTTTATAAACTTGAACGTTCAATTTCTTCTTTAGTTGAAACTTCTATAATGTCACCGACTTCAATATCATTCCACTTACTGAATGAGATACCGCATTCAAAACCTTGAGCGACTTCTTTCACATCATCTTTGAAACGTTTCAACTGATCAATTGCGCCGCGGAATATTTCTTTGCCTTCACGTATTAAAACAGCATCTTTGCTTCTTACAATCTTGCCTTCTGTTACATAACAGCCGGCAATTCTTGTAGTCTTACCGATTGTAAATACCTGACGCACTTCTGCTTTTCCGAGTTCAACCTGTTTAATTTCAGGCTGCAACAGTGAGAGCATCGTCTTTTCAATATCTTCAAGAATTTGATAGATAATATCATATTTCTTAATTGTAACTCCTTCTCTTTCGGCAGCTGCCAGAGCATTTGCATCTTCTTTAACCGTAAAACCTAAAATTAAGGCGTTAGATGCAGAGGCAAGCATTACATCAGCTTCCGAGATATCGCCGACACCTACGTGTATAATTTTTGTTTTTATCTCATTTGATTCAAGCTGCGCAATTGCCTGCGAAACAGCTTCTGCTGAACCGTTTGTATTTGCTTTAATAATCAAATTCAACTGCGGAATATCATCTTCACCGGCAGCAGCTTCACGGCGAACATGAGCCGGAAGCATATTTTCAAGCCGCTTGTTACGTTCTTTTTCTTTACGTTGTTCAACAATAGTCTTCATTTCCTTTTCATTTTGAACAACTTCAAAATAATCACCAGCCTGTGGCACTTCTGTCAAACCTAAAATCTCAACAGGAGTAGAAGGTTCAGCTTTTTGTATTCTTTCACCAGAATCGGATAGTAATGCTCGGACACGACCACAGGCAGTACCAACTACAATACAGTTGCCGACACGTAATGTTCCGTTTTGAACAAGCAATGTTGCAACAGGTCCTTTACCTTTATCAAGATTTGCTTCAATAACAACACCCGAAGCTTCTGCTTTCGGATTAGCTTTCAGATCCTGAATATCAGCTACAAGCAGAATGTATTCCAAAAGTTCATCAATACCTGTTCCCTGTAAAGCAGAAACTTTGACAACAATTGTATCACCGCCCCATTCTTCTGGAACCAACCCGTGTTCTGTCAGCTGCTGTAAAACTCTGTCAGGATTTGCATCAGGCTTATCAATTTTGTTAACTGCAACAATAATCGGGACATCAGCAGCTTTTGCATGGTTAATGGCTTCAATCGTCTGAGGCATTATACCGTCATCTGCCGCAACTACCAGAATTGCAATATCAGTAGCTTTTGCTCCGCGCGCTCTCATTTCTGTAAATGCTTCGTGCCCTGGAGTATCAACAAATACTATTTTCTTTTCTTTGTTATTGTCGAGATAAACAGTATAAGCGCCAATAGACTGTGTAATTCCGCCTACTTCAGTTGCAACAATTTTGTGTTTTGAAGCTCTTATACTGTCTAATAAAGTTGTTTTACCGTGGTCAACGTGTCCCATAATACTAACTACAGGAGCGCGTTTTTTGAGCAATTTTTTATCAACTTCCGTTAACTTTTTAACCTTTTCTTCTTTTTCAAGTTCTTCTTCCATATAGGCGTCTAAATCTTCATCAAGAACTTCAAGGTTATATTCGGCGCATACCTTTTTAATCACATCAATATCTATAAGCTGGTTAACAGTTGCCATTATGCCGTTAAGCATTAAAAATTTAACGATTTCCGCCGGAGTTTTTTGAATTTTTTCTGAAAGCTCGCTGATTGTCATGGCTCTGTTTACAACAATCTGCGTAACCTGTTCTGCTTCTTCTTCCTTATGTGTACGTTTTTTATGTTTTTGAGCAGCTGCTTTTTCTAATGAAATTCTTTCCTGTTCTTCTTTTTTAGAATTAAAATCTTTTCCTTTTTTCTTGCCGTCTGCGCGTCTTCTGCCTCCGCCTTTATTTTCATAAATATCCTGAGAAATTATGGTTCTTTGTATTGGTTTCCTTTCGCCTGACGGTTTTTCAAACGGTTTTTTACCTGCTCCGTCTTTTTTAGGCGGGAAAGTTTTTTCACCTTTTTGGGGTCTTTCAGAACGCGGCGGAAATTTTTTACCTTCCTGAACTTTATCTGATTTTTCTCCGGCAGGTTTTTGAGGTGCACGTCTCACAATTTCCAAACGGCTTTGCACTTTAGGTTTAACAACTTCTACTTTCGGCATTAATGATTTTTTTTCAGGTTCTTCGTTTTTTACTTCTTTTGCGGCTTCTTCTGCTTGCTGTTCGGCTACTTTTGCCTTTTTTACAACAAAAGCTTTAGGTTTTTTAGTTTCTTTGACTCCGCCAGAGGCTATAAATTCTTTTAGCCTTTTTACCTGTTCAAGTGTCAATGTACTGGAATGAGTTTTGCCTTTGATTGATATCAATGCAAGCTTTTCAATGACTTCTTTGCTTGAAAGCCCTAATTCTTTTGCTAACTCATTTATTCTTATAGTTTCAAAACTCATTTAATAATCTTCCTTTCAAATCTTCCGGTATCGAAGTTTTTAAAGCTTTTGCAATCCTGTTTTTTTTTAAAGCTGCCTCAATACAAGATTTATTATAGCAGAGATATACCGATCTGCCAAATATTTTATTGCTGTGGTTTATAATAACGTCTCCGTGCGTATTTTCCTTAGTAACCTTTATCAGTTCATCCCTGTTTTTAATTTGTCCACACCCGACGCATTTTCTATCAACCACTAATTCACCTCAGCAAGTTTCTCCAGTTTTAATTTCTGATCGTGCTCAATTAAGAGGTTAATCAATTCATCAAGCTCGCCGTCAATAACCGTATTAACATTAAGGTTATGGTTAATACGATGGTCCGTCAGACGCCCCTGCGGGAAATTGTAAGTTCTTATACGTTCGCTTCTGTCGCCGGTGCCGACCTGCGAACGACGCAAGTCAGTAATTTCTTTCATCTGTTTTTGCACTTCCATATCATAAAGTTTTGCTTTAAGAATTTGGAGTGCACGCTCTTTGTTTTGAAGCTGAGAGCGCTCTTCTGTACAGAATATCATAATTCCAGTGGGTTTGTGGAAAACTCTTGCGGCAGTTTCGACTTTGTTTACGTTTTGACCGCCCGCACCGCCTGAACGAGCTGTTGTTATTTCAACATCATTCATATTAAGGTTAACTTCAACATCGTCAACTTCCGGCATAACAGCAACAGTAGCGGTAGACGTATGGACACGTCCCTGAGATTCTGTTGCCGGAACCCTTTGAACTCTGTGAACACCTGACTCGTATTTCAGTTGAGAGTAAACACCATCACCCTTGATTGAAATAATAATTTCAGAAACACCGCCAGCTTCGCATTCGGTTTTGCTTAAAACCTGAGTCTGCCAGCCTTTTTTATCAGCATACCTCATATACATTCTTGCAAGATCGCCAGCAAAAATATTAGCTTCATCACCGCCTGCACCGCCTCTGATTTCAAGCATAATATCTTTATCATCCATCGGATCGCGCGGCAACAGTAAAACTTTCATTCTTTGCTCATATTCAGGAAGTTTTGCTTCGTTGCATTCAATTTCGGCTTTGAGAAAACTTTTCATTTCCTCATCTTTTTCTTCATGCATCATCTGCTTGGCTTCTTCTATCGCATCAACTGCTTTTTTCCACGCATAATAAAGTTCAACTGTTTCTTCCATAGACTTGCGCTGCTTTGAAAGATCCCTGAACTTATTGTAATCGTGGATTACTGCAGGATCGGAAAGAGTTACACCGAGTTCATTATATTTCTTCTCTATCTGGAGAATTTTGTCTAACATATCTTTCATACCCTGATTATAACAAGAAAAAAATTTTTTTCAAATAGAGATATTCGGTAGTTAAATCGCAGTTTAAACTAAATATCATCTAAATTGTTACACCTGAAATAAATTCAAAGCAGGCTCTAAACTCGTTTTACTAATTTTGTCGATAACTTTGATTTCGTTTATAAATACGGACGAGAACTAACTACAGTAAGATGCTAAATGGCGTTCAGTATGACGCTTTTATCGATTATTAGTGTATGCTGGCGATATTACTTCCGTAAAAAATAAAAAGAATACCCGTACCAAGGAGTCAGGATACGGGTACCAAATCAGTAAAAGAGACATCAACGACATTATGTAACATTTGAAAATTTTGTCAAATTTTTCTGGATATTTTTTCCATTTTATCTTATAATACTTTTATGAAAAGATTACTCTACACATTATTTGCAATACTTCTGAGCGTAAACTGCACGTTTGCATTTTCACTGCCAACCAAAAAAGAGCCGGTGATATTTACACAATCTGAGCAATATCAAAATATTACAAATCAGGCAAATGTGTTTTATGCCGGAAATGATATTAAAAGCGCATTTAATCTGCTTTTAAGCATTCCTGATAATGAAAGAAGTCCACAAAACTGGCTTCTTCTTGGAAATATTCTGCAGGACGAAGGTAAACTTGATGAAGCAGTATTTATGTATAACAAAGCAATTGAAGTAGACGAAAAATATTACAAAGCATATTACAATCTCGGAAATATTTACCTGAATGATGGTAAACCCAATATGGCTATTGAACAGTATAAAAAAGTTATAAAACTAAAACCGGAATATGCTTATGCACACTATAACCTCGGTTGTGCATATATAAAACTCGCCAAATACGGAAAAGCAAAATATGAACTTTTGACTGCAATAGATTTAAAAAATACGGTTGCGGATTTTCATTACAACCTTGCCTATGTTTATAAGCAGCTTAATAAAGAAAAAAACGCCCAAACTTACATTGATTATTATAATAAGTTAATACAAGATCAGATCTAATTATATAGAGGCATTTATGTACAAAGGAATAATTTTTGATTTTAACGGAACTTTGTTTTTTGATTCGGAAAAACATCTTGAAGCCTGGCGCGAATTTTCAAAACGTCTGCGAAAAAAGCCGTTTACAGATGAAGAAATGCGGGAATATATGTTCGGCAGAACAAATGATGACATAATTGAATACCTTACCGGGAAAAAACCTGATAAAGATATGGTTAATAAATTTAGCAAAGAAAAAGAAGCTGTTTATAGGGAAATGTGCAGAAAAGATTATCAAAACACCAAACTAGCCCCCGGAGCCGTTGAATTTTTAGATTATTTGAAAAAGAACAATATTCCTCGCACGATAGCAACAATGTCGGAAAAAGATAATGTGAACTTTTATATTCAGGAATTTAATCTTCCAAAATGGTTTGATATCGATAAAATTGTATATGATGACGGAAAATTTCCGGGTAAACCTGCACCTGACATATACATTAAGGCAGCCGCAAAAATCAATCTTTTGCCTGATGATTGTATAGTTGTTGAAGATGCCATATCCGGTATTGAGTCAGCAAGAGCTGCTGGAATAGGTAAAATTATAGCAATTGCCTCAATGGAAAGCGTTGATTTATACAAAAAAATTCCTGCTGTATCACAAATTATAAAAAATTTCAATGAAATAGATAAAAAACTTCTTGAAATTCCCTGCTTAAAATAATATCACCCCAAGCAGGGCAAATAATATTAACGGAATATTGTAATGCAAAAATGTTGGAATACATGTATCTTTAATATGATCATGCTGTCCGTCTATATTTAAACCTGCACTTGGCCCAAGAGTAGTGCCAGATGCAGGAGAACCAGCATCACCCAGAGCAGCTGCTGCCGCAAATACAACTATAGCTTCTGCAGGATTAAACCCTAAATTGACAAAAATAGGCACAAATAAAACTGCAAGAATAGGAATTGTACCAAAAGAAGTACCGATTCCTATTGTAATAAATAACCCAATAAGAAGCATTAAAAAAGAAGCTAATAACTTTGAATTCATCATATACGGGATTAGGCCGTTTACAAGGGAATCAATTGATCCTGTAGATTTCAAAACACCTGCAAATCCAGCAGCAACAAGCATTACAAATGCTACATAACCCATTAAACCGATGCCTTCATTTATTAATGTGTCCATTTTTTCAGGATTTATTGCTCTTGTTCCAAAAATTACCGTAAGCCCTATCAATGCGCCCAGAGGCAAGGATTTTGTCCAAAGCTGAACAGCAAGTGTTGCCATTGCTGCCAAAAGTGTAATATAGTGGCTTCCGGTAAATCTTAAAGAACGACGTCTTTCTTCCCTAAAAGAAATATTTTCATAATCTCTCTGTTTGCGATATGAGATCAAAACAGCCCACAAAAGTCCAGATAACAAACCAGCTCCTAGAATCCAAACGGACTGCCAAACATCAGTTACCGTAATTTTCATCCCATTATTTGTCATATTATCAGCAAGCAGCCTCTGGAATATCAACCCGAACCCTGCAGGCAAGACTATATAAGGAGTGACAAGCCCGAATGCAAGAGCGCAGGCAACAGATCGTCTGTCAAGTTTCAATCTATTCATTAAATGAATTAAGGGAGGAATGATAACTGGAATAAAAGCAATATGAACAGGAATTAAATTCTGTGAGGCACAGGCAAGAAGCGCAAGAATTAAAATCAAAACAAATTTATTGTTTTTAATCAAAAGAATTATCCTTTTTGCTAACACATCAGCCAACCCCGTATGGGACATAGCAGCGGCAAATGTTCCTAACAAAATATAACTCAACGCTGTTTCGCTATTCTGCCCCATTCCGCTAATAAATACATTCATTATCTCTGCGGCATGCATACCGGCAATCTTACCTGCTGCAAGCGCACAAACAAGAAGGGCAAGCAAAACATTTACCCTGCATAAACAAAGTATACAGAGTAATATAACTGATAGAATAATAGGATTACAAAACAAGTTCATAATTTTCTATACATCCGACTTTGAAGTTAATTCTTCAAATTTTTGTTTTCGTCCACAGGACTTGTCTTCGTCACAAAAACCAACCCTTTCACATTTAGGAACAAGATATGGTTTCAGCCATGGCTCGGATTTTATAAGTTCATTGCACATCATTTTGACAAGTGTTCTTATTTCGTACTGAGCTCTTGTACAAAGTCTCAAATTGGCAATGTGAATTAGTTCTCTTAAATTCATGCTTACAACCATTGAACTTGCAGCCGCATTTGGGAGGACAAATCTTGCATCTTCTGCAGGAATACCTGCATCTATAAATTCCTGATACTTTGAACAAATCTGTTTCATAAAATTAACAAATTTTTCTCTGATTACCGCATCCTTTTCTATTGTTGGTGGTATTATATAATCAAACTGACCTTTTTCTTTAACATATCTTTGAGATTTTTGCGAAAACGATACATGCCTGTGTCTTACAAGCTGGTGAGTACATGCGCGGGAAATATTAGAAATCGCAAAACTAACCTGTATATGTTCAATTGTTGAATAATGACCGGATGAAATCACACGCTCAATAAGTTTTAGCATTTTTTCAGTATCATCAGCACTATTGTATATATTTACCGGTGAATCTGCACTGTAACATGTCCTGCAGGCTGTATAAATCGTCTTAATAATATTCTCAGGCTTTGAAATCAAATTAACTACAGGTTTATTATCATTTTCCATACTCATATCCCCTTTTCATATCATATATAAATGTAATTATAGCATTTAAATCTTTATTTTGGAAGAATGTAAATTTTTTTGTAAATTGTATATTTTTTCATGTTAAAGTATGTTAGGAGATATGCTTATGAAAAAACTGTTTATTGCTTTATTTCTGTTAATGTTATCGTTAAAACCTGCGTTTGCAGCTGATGAAACAAAGATTATTTTACCCTCACAAACAGGAGTTGTTGAAAGCATAAAATATGAAGATGCACAAGGTATTAATCAAGAGGAACAAAACACAAAACAGGTTGTAACAGTAAAAGTTGTGACCGGAAATTTTAAAGGTACAGAAAGAATGATTGATAATATGCTGACCGGAAATCCTGCATATGACATTAATTTGTCAATAGGTGATAACGTCATTTTGCATGTTGAACCTCTGTCAGATACAGTTCTAACTCCTGATGATGTGGATTTTTTTATTGCAGATATAAAAAGAGACAACCAGATTTTAATTTTCGGTGCAATATTTTTTATAATGCTTCTTCTTATCGGTCATAAAAAAGGACTTACAAGTATAATTTCTATTGTATCAACAGTTGCATTAATATTTTTTATGCTTATGCCAATGATTTTAAGCGGGTTTTGTCCTATTGCATCGGCGGTGCTGACAGGAATTCTTTCAACTCTGATAACTATTTATTTTGTCGGCGGTTTTAATGCTAAAAGCTCATCCGCTGTTATCGGAACTGCTATAAGCCTTATTTTTGCAGGAGGACTTTCAATGCTTGCGATATATTTTGCGCATCTTACAGGATTTGCTGGAGAAGAGCCTATGTTTTTATATACGGCAAGACCAGATTTAAGTTTCACCGGCATCTTATCAGCTTCTATGGTAATCGCATCACTCGGAGCGTTAATGGATACATCGGTTTCTATAGCAAGCACAATTAACGAAATATATGAAACAGACAAAAAACTTTCAATAAAACAGCTTTTCAAATCAGGGATGAATGTCGGACGGGATATTATAGGCACAATGTCAAACACTTTAATTCTGGTTTATCTGGGAAGTTCGTTGCCGCTTGTTCTTCTATCAAGCAATATTGATATGAATAAGTTTTTTAACCTTAATCAAGTAGCAACAGAAATTTTATCCGCGCTTACAGGAAGCATTGCAATTCTTATTTGCGTACCAATTACGGCAATAATAGCAGCCATCTTAATCAAACAAAGCAAAGAAAAAATTGAGTTTAAATTTTAACCAAGATTGCTAACTAATACTGTTGCATATAAGTGTTTCATAAGAATTTGAGCCTGCTTTCTGGTATGCCCTAGTAACTTCAGTAAATGGTATATCAAATTTTGAAATAGAACCGTCACTTAAAGCAATACACGTACATACATGATTTTTAGTACCACAATTGTCTATTTTTACAATATGATCAGTATTTATCGCTTGCTGAGTAACAGGGTTAAGATTCTTATTTTGAAAAATAAGAAGTCCTTTAAAATTTGTAGTAGTATTAATTGAATTTATCTTCATAGTTTTTCCTTTCTATTATTAATTAAAATACGTAAAAATATTTTTTGCTATTAAAAAAAGGAGAACCTTAGTTCTCCTTTTTTTAATCTATATACATCCGCAAGAACAGACCTGTGACTTTAAAATATCAGCCTTATCTATTCTTTCCCACGGCACATCAATGTCAGTTCTTCCCATATGTCCGTAAGCAGCTAATAACTGATAAAATTTCCCGCCGTTTTTAGCAGGCAGTCCGCGCAGATCAAACTGATTAATTATAGCTGCAGGTCTCAAATCAAAATATTTGAATACTAATTTTGAAATTTCATCATCTGAAATTTTACCTGTGTCGAAAGTGTCAACCATAATTGAAACAGGCTCTGCAACACCGATTGCATAAGCAAGTTCAATTTCACATTTTTCAGCTAAACCTGAAGCAACAATGTTTTTAGCAACCCATCTTGCAGCGTAAGCCGCTGATCTGTCAACTTTTGTAGGATCTTTTCCTGAAAAAGCACCGCCACCATGTCTTGAATAGCCGCCGTATGTATCAACTATAATTTTACGACCAGTTAAACCTGCATCGCCCTGAGGTCCGCCTACAACAAACCTTCCAGAAGGATTTACAAGAATTTTTGTTTCGCTGTCAATTTTGATTGTTTCATGAGCAAAAACTTCATCTATTACATAGGCTGTAATATCTCTTTTTATAATTTCCTGTACTATGGAATTATCAGATTCGCCGTTAATTTCAGGATCATGCTGGGTAGAAATCAGGATTGTATGAATTCTCGAAGGTTTACCGTCAACATATTCAACAGTAACCTGAGATTTTCCATCCGGTCTGAGGTAATTTAAAATACCCTGCTTTCTGACCTGAGTTAATCTGTGTGATAATTTATGAGCTAAACTGATAGGCAGAGGCATTAATTCAGGTGTTTCGTTACATGCATAGCCGAACATAATTCCCTGATCGCCTGCACCAATATTTTCTGTTTCAGAAACAGATGTATCAGTGTTGTCATTTCTTGCTTCAAAAGCTTTGTTAACACCGCCTGCGATGTCGCATGACTGTTCATCAATACTTGTTAAAACTGCGCAAGTATCAGCATCAAATCCACCGCCAGATGCTCCAGAATAGCCTATATGTTTGATAGTATTACGAACTACTGACGGAATATCAACGTAACAATCAGCAGTAATTTCACCGCTAACAAGTGCCATGCCTGTAGTTACTGTAGTTTCAGCTGCTACACGCGCCTGTGGGTACTTTGTCAAAAACTCGTCCAGAATCGCGTCAGAAATCTGATCGCATACTTTGTCGGGGTGACCTTCCGTAACTGATTCGGAAGTAAATAAAAAGTTTCTTGGTGTCATTTTCTTTTCTCCTTAATTTGTATTCAGAATCCGGCGAACCTATCACCGTCAATCCGGCCGGTAAGGTTTTTAATTCCGACCCGGCAACATCATTGAGCTACATTGTACAACTAAAAATAATCAAAAGCAAATATTGTGTGAATATATATTAAAATTAAAAAATATCTACCTGACAAAAGTTGACAAATAGTAAAAAATCGTAAATAATAAATTTATAAAAAAAAATTTAGGAGGATGAAAAATGATGAATAGAGAAGCTTACAGTTGCCCCCCCCCCCGACAGGATGTTGATGTAACAAAGGTTTTTAGATTTAATGGCATTCGGAACTTCGTTCTCAATCTTATTGCAAAAAAATTAGAAAATAGGCAATTAAAATTAACGGATGTCAAGAAGTCTTTTATTCAGAGATTCAGAGGTTCGGAGGTCAGAACGTCTGGCTGTTTAAGGCGGGCAGAGACCGCAAATAAGTTACTTTCGTGCGAAGCTCCGATAACAGCTTGCCTTCCGGGCTTCTTGACTTCCGGTAGCAATTATAGCCTAACATCTGCCCCTCTGGACTTCCGCTCTTCTCATAATCAGTCAGTTGGGAAAGCTTCGATTATCCAAACCTACGGGTTGCCTTGCAACGATTGG
>CALVCJ010000035.1 GCA_944326015.1 Candidatus Gastranaerophilales bacterium | reverse complement strand
AAATCTTTGTAATATCTGTGGAAAATAAGTGCTTCCTATATCGTTCTAAAAGTTCGAACCTAGAAGCGTCAGTTCCGAATTAAAAAGCGGTAGATTTTTCTACCGCTTTTTAATTTTGTATGATAGAGGGGAGAACTCTTTTTGAGTTCGAGCGACCTGCGAGCAGAGGGCGGAGGCTTGACGACAAAATGCCAACGGCATTGAAGGCGTCAACCGTAGTCCCGTTTAACGCGAGCAGGTCAAGACAGCCTCGTCGTTCCCGCCATTTACTAAATATTGATTATTTATCAATAAATCAAAGACTGAACTAAGCTCTACGCTTAGTTTTTTGTCTTTATAAATGAAGTTCGATCCTATTAATCTTAGTATTTGTTGCTTCTTTTTGGGGCTTGCCTTTAAATACTCTTGTGGCAAGGTTTCGCAGAAATTTAATAACAAGTTCGCACCTTCGTCAAAAGTTCGAGCAGCGTTATTAAAACTTTTTAATTTTTCTATTAGTTCTTCTTTTTCGTTATACCAAAGGTTGTGTTTTTCTTTCCAGTATTCTTCCGTGATAACTTGATCCATTTTGTCGGTGTACAAATTATCAATCCGGCTTGTTAATCGGTTGATTTGTTTTTGTATTTCCTCTGCACTGGTTTCCTCATAATCCTTGCGTAGTTTTCTGGCGTCTTTAATAACTTTTCCTTATAAGTTCAAAAATCTTGTTGTCGGGCTTAGGAATACGCTTAATCAAGTCAACCATTACATCATCTATTTGTTCTTCTCTTATCCAATCCTTTTTGCACGTGCCGCCAAGTTTGCCGCTACAATGATAATATATATATTTACCTTTCTCTAATTCATTGTAATAAAATAACGTTAAAGAACAGATACTAAATCATTTTATATAATTCTTCTTTATCTATTGAAGAAATAAGTTTTTTTGCAGCTAAAATTTCTATATGCTCTTTAGTTAAACAATTATACACTTGCTGCATGCGTTTAAACCGCTCAATATTTATTACACCGTTCGTCTTCAGGTGGTTATATAAATCTTCTATTTCTTCTTTGCAGGCATGATGTAAAAGCATATGCTTTTCAGGGCCTAACACTATTAAATTTTCTGTTATATCCGGTCCGTTTTCACGCGAGAACTCTATCAAATGATGAGCCTCTACATAATATTGACCGTTAGGCATTCTAAATGTCTTTCTTCCTGTAGCTTCACAGGTATATTTTGCCAGTAACTTGGCAAGTTCTACTATCAGTTTATTACGCTTACGTTTACCTTTTTCATCGTACTCAATATGTCTTAACGCACGCTTGTTTATCTTCTCTGTAAGTATACCGTCTTTTTCCAGTGCATGCAATATTTGTGGAGTACGTTTGTTTATTATAAGATTCTGTAATTCTGATTCCTTTTCACTATCATTGTCTATTTTATACAAAAGCCCTTCAAGATCAGATAATTCTATTGGAATTTCATCCTCCAAAAGGTTCTGAGAATACTTCGAAAGAGTAGCAAAACTATTTATTTCGTCAATTTCTAATAACCCGAATGAGGCCATATACAAAATAAATGACTTAAACTTGAAATACGGCTGCTGCGATGAATCGTATAAATATATATTCCCATCACCTGAAATCCAGTTCATTTTTCTAAAAAAGTAATTAATCTGAGCATCCTGCATTTCTGGAAGCTCACTGGATATCTTTATGGCACGATCCAAAATGGCCTTTTCCTCCTGCACAGCATCTATTCTGCCAAGTAATACGGAAAGTTCAAAAAAAGTCGCTGGTCTTTTTATTGTATAAATATATTTCAGTATCGAATATGTAGGTCTGTAGTCTGCTTCAACATGTAGTTCTATGCCATGCAAACTATTTATATAGTCATTTGAACTAATATTATCTGAAAGCCAATTATTACGAAGAATCGATTTTAATAAATTGTCTTCGGACAAAATTATCTCTTTACAGGTATCAAATTTTATCAATTTTTTCTGTCGCGAAATTGATTTTATCACACCAAAAAATGCCATCAAGCCCATTAAGTGACGAAACATTCTACCTTCTTTGTCATATAAATCGTCAAGATTTTCAGTTAATACAAAATAACGTTCCTCAAAATGTTTCTCAGGAAACAAAGGCCTTTTACCTGAAATTAACTTTTGGATAATCATACCAAGTATTTCTTTATAATTATGTCCCTTTGATGAATCGAAATCATTCTCTATCAAAATAAGATATGAAGCAAGAGAACGAATCTTTTCAAATGAAGCAGAAACAAATTCATCTCTAGGCATATTTATTACCTGATTATGAAATTTATCAAAGTTACTTTTTGTTGATAAATAATCCTTATAAAAAACAGGAATTAGACTAGACATACCCCCCCCCCCTAACTCTTTCTAAAATTTATTATATTTTGATGCATATGATTAATCTTAAAGGCAAAAGGATAACCAAAAGGATAAAGAGGTTTGTTATCTTGAAGCAGAACTATTGTTCCTACAAATTCGAATCCTAT
Source organism: Candidatus Gastranaerophilales bacterium (assembly GCA_944326015.1). GTDB lineage: Bacteria > Cyanobacteriota > Vampirovibrionia > Gastranaerophilales > Gastranaerophilaceae > Stercorousia. The sequence goes on along the minus strand of CALVCJ010000035.1, from coordinate 18,188 downwards.
ATTTTGCATAAGTTTTACAATATCGCTCTGAACACAAATTTCCTTCTTATCTACTGTAAAATCGCTGATTATTATTGAACAATATTTTTTATTATTCAATTTTTCATAACAATTTTTCATTATTCGCTGAAATAATATCAGAAAATCAGCATAAGATTCCTGATTCCCCAGATCATTTTCCAGATCAGAATAATATTCAACCCCTGTTCTTGAACCGCTCCTGTATCCTTTAGAAGAAGTGTCCTTGCGTAAGCCTTTTGAATCATTTTTCAATATATTATGATAAGGAGGTGATGTGATTATGTAATCAACATTTGTTATATTTTTTGTCTCAATAAGAGAATCTCCATGAATATAATGAATATTTCCGGTATTGATTTTATTTTTTTCAAAACGCTTGCAAGCCAGATCAATATAAGATTTATTCAAATCTATACCGATGACTTTCCTGTCCATCATTGCAGCCGCAATCGCTGTTGTCCCCGATCCCATAAAAGGATCCAACACAGTCATATCCTTTTTTGTAAAAAGTGAAATCATCTTTTGCACATCTTTAATCAAGAATGGTGCCGGGTGAGCAAATGCATCTCTATCAGCAGAACACTTTTCTGACATCAAAAAACTTTTCGTAAGCTTTAACCACTCTTTACCGGTTAAATCATTCAATTTATTCCGTTTATCATATCTACCTGTAGTATTTACTTCTTCAACTTCAACACTTTTCACTATTATACTCCACTGATATTACATAATATTATAACAGAAAAATTTTAAATACAAACACAGACAGAAGCTTTTTCAAGTACAAAGTAATAATCTGAAATCGACATATTCGATGTCGCTGAAACATTGGCTTCGCTTGAACGCTTATTTTTTTGTAAAAATTTATGTTTTATATTGAAACCTGAATTAATTATTGCCTTATTTATAACATCAAAATCTTGAGTGTTATTGCTATTAAATGTTAAAACCATACAATTATTTTTTAGAATACTTTTACAATTTGTAAGCACTGCTGTCATATCCTGTAAATATTTATCATATCCTTTATAATTATTTACAATTATCTCATCCTGGAGATTTAACTTGTATTTTGGGTCAAATTTTTCAAGCCAGCAGTTCCATACACACGAAAGCTCTCCGTACTGAATCACCGGACCATAAGGTGGGTCGGTTATAATAAAATCAGCATTAAAACCATTAATTACTTTACTATTCTCTAACATAACAATTCCATCAACACGATCAATATCATCTATATCCTGTGAAAATGTATATTGCGGCAAATATTCTTCTTTTGAATTTAATGCTTTAATAACACCGTTTTTTTCAAACAAAGAGCGCTCAAATTGCAACAGCGGGTTCTGTTCCATTCTATTCTTCAAATACATGTAAGCAGGTCTTCCCCAGCTTGTTGACAATGGGCGATTTGTCTTTTCGGATCTTAAAGCGCACATTTTTGTTGTAAGATGTAAGGTCTGCAAAAATGCAAACATTAATGGTAATCTTAAATCAGAGTCTGATTCGTTTATAAGATTAAAAATTAATGATAAAATTTCCAAATTTCTAGATGACCATACATCAGAAATTAAATCAGAACCGAAATATTTTAGAGAAGATGAACAGACTGATTGAAAAGATGCAATATTTAAATCAGGCTTCCAATAACCTAAATCTTCATTATAAACTTCAATTGATTCTTTGCATGTATACACATTATTACAAAACGGACATTTATAAGAGTAGCCGTTTTGTGTATTTCCACTCCAGCGATAATTATATATATCAATTGTTTTGCCACAATTCATACATTTTCCAATATAATTTTTCCTATACAAAGTTGTATTTGAGACTATATTTTTTATAACGTTAAATCGAGTTATCAACTTTTCCATATCATAATTTCCGGAATATACTTCTATTATAAAAAGAGTTAACGGATTAATATCCGCGACAACCGGTTTTCGTCCTGACTTCAGAGATTCAAAAAACGTTAGTGCACTTCCAGCAAATGGGTCATAAACAATATCTTTATAATTCGTATTATATTCTATAATTTCACGCCAAATACTATGAGGCTTTTTTCCCCAGTATTTTAAAGACCTATATAATGTTGGTCTTGACTTTTCTTCAAGATGATCCATTACTGCCAAATATGAAGACCTCCTAATACATTATAATACAAAACTTTGTTTTTTTATTTTTTATTAAAATTTCGAAAAACTTCTTAGACTTTCAACACAATCAAGTATAGTTTCTGCATATTCCTTATGTTTACCATAAAAAATATGCGACGCATCATTTACAACTATTACTCTGTTGTTTTCAGGATTCCTGCAGCAGGAATTTATTTTTTCCATAAAACCTTTAGGATTACCTGCTGCCATACTGTCTTTTCCTCCGATTACAAAGGTGCCGGATATTCTGATTGATGCAAGAGATTCAGTCTCACCATCTTCGCTTATTACAGGGCAGTTTTTAAGATGTGTTGCATTATAAAAGTTCAGAACTGTATCAGCGCACATAGGAGAAAAACCGCCGAAGACATAAGGCAAAATTTCATGCCCCCTGCCTTCTTTAACAAATTTTCGAGCCTCATTGAGGCAAAGATCAATATTAGGCATAACCTTCCACCAGTAAGACAAATCAACCGGAGAACTGACTATAAAATAATCAACGCAATCATCTGGGGTATTCCCTAGATAATGTATAATTTTATTTGACCCGAGTGAATGCCCGGCAAGTATTATTTTTTTAAACCCAGAATCTTTTGCATATTTTACATAAGCTTCAACATCCTCATATACCAGAGAGAAATCATCAAATACTACTCCTGTATATATCTGTTTATGATTTATTAAATCGGAATAAGCAATCATCGAAAAAGCATCCATAGCATGACCGGCTATAAATGCAATATTATTCGCACTTAACAAATCACCGGCCGCTGCAAGAAGGTCGTTTTGAAAAACGTTACTACAAATACCACTCATCATTACAACAACAGTATCCATTGTATTATCACCCCACATTGCACCTTTTAATTCCAAACCGCGCGGAGTTTTTACTCTTATTATTTCCATAAAAAACTTTTCCTTTCTTTTATTTATGTTTATATTATTGATAAAATTTTTGAAATAGCAAATACTTATAATATATATTTAGTCATACTTGACAGGCATAATAAAAAAATATATTATGAAATTATGGAAATCAGAGTTTTAAAATATTTTCTAACCGTAGCACGCGAAGGAAACATTACACGTGCCGCAAATTTTTTACACCTTACACAGCCGACTCTGTCCCGCCAGCTTCAGGATCTTGAAAAAGAACTGGGACAAAAGCTGCTTGTTCGCGGAAGACACAATATTTCACTCACCGCTGAGGGTATAATCCTGCGAAAAAGAGCACAAGAAATAGTTGAACTTGTTGAAAAAACAGAATCCGAATTTAACACAATTAACAGTACCATCAGTGGTAATATTTATATTGGATGCGGAGAGACAGACTCCATGAAATATATTGCTGATGTTATGAAAAATATGCAAAGCTCCTGCCCGGATATAAAATTTCATATTTTTAGTGGTAATGCTGAAGACGTAACAGAAAAACTTGATAAAGGACTCCTGGACTTCGGACTGCTAATTCAGCCTATTAATTTGACAAAATACGATTATTTGACTATGCCAGAAAAAGACGTTTGGGGAATAATTGTAAGAAAAGATAGTGAACTCGCAAGAAAAGAAAAGATTTACGTCAATGATTTAATTGATATACCGCTTATTTGCTCCAGACAAATGTCTAAAAAATACTCCAATGAAAGTGGTTTCTTGGACTGGTTCGGAGAATATTTTGACAAATTGAATATCACCGCAACTTATAATCTCTTTTATAATGCAGGTATTATGGTAGAAGCCGGATTAGGATGCGCTGTGACTATCCACAAATTACTTAAAACCGATGAAAACAGCAAGATTTGCTTCAGACCGCTTGAACCTAAACTTGAATCCAGTCTTGATATAGTCTGGAAGAAAAATCAGATATTTTCACCTGCAGCGCAAATGTTCCTTGAAAAATTGAAAGAACGTTTACAAAATTAATATTTTATAAAATCAACCAACAACTTGATTTTTTATTAATCAAATATTATATAATAATGTCGTTAAAGTAAAAAAAAGGGGAAATAAATGCTTAAATGGATAATTCTTGTATTGGTAATTGCAGGCGGCGCCTGGGCTTATTTTAACATTGATTTTTCACAGCTCGGCAGTAAGGCGGAAGAAGCTGTACGAAATGAAAAAACTATTAAAATATTCTTTGAAGCTGACAAACAAAATAAAGAACAAACTCAGCAAACAATAAATGAAAATTTCTAAAAAAATAAAGACCGGTTATATAATCCGGTCTTTTTAATCCTATCCTGCCCTAAAATTATTTTCCTATATCTTCCTGATGATTTTCCAACTAAGCTATAAAATTTGTTCCAAACCTGCTTGCTCCGTGGAAAAATGACTGCCTCATCATTTCAACAAGCGTTTTTTTTATTATCCGTTTTCCGCTTAAATCAACGGAATTTACAGCTTCTGAAGTTTGTTTATAAGTTTCTGATATCGTATTTGAAAATAAAAGCATATTTGCCATAATCTTTAACAACCTCTCTTTTTCTTTATTTTGCTCTCGTACTTATATAAAAAATTTCTCTTAAAAATTATTGACTTTTTATATATAATTTATATATTTTTTGTTACAAAAATTAACATTTATTCAAGTTTTTTATCCAATAACCGTAATATATATTATATATATATTTATAAAAGAAAGGAGAATAATAATGCCGGATTCAATTGGTATAACAGGCTCAACAACAGGTATAGATCTCTCAAGATGGAGAAAACTAACTCCACAGGAAATTATAAGAGAAGAAAGCAAGGGTGAAGAAATCCCCCCGGAAATTGTAAGCTGGGCACAGCAAATGGCTGCATTTGCAAATATACCAGATAATGTAACTTACGAAGAAGTAGACGGTGATGTTGGTATTGAAGCTCTTAACAGACTTGGTCTTTATGAAAACGGAGAAGAAATCGGAGCACAGACAGCAGAAAATGCAGTTGCACCGGAAGAAACAGAAACACCGCAGGCTGTTGAAGACATAACAAGAACGGAAGAATTAGGCGAAGAAACAACAGAGGATGAAAATATCTTTATGAATCCAACTCCAGGCTTTGCGGCTGAAGCTCCGCAGACTACTGTACAAACTCAAGAAAAAGTAGAAAAAGAACAACAGCTGACTCTTGCTGATCCATCTATTACTACAGATCCAGAAGAAATTAGAAAACGCAGAGCAAGACGCGGTTTAGAGTAAAGACTTAATAGCTGCATTTATATCTGCAGATTTATAAATATAGTTACCAGCTACAAGGGAATTTGCACCATATGATGTGCAAATTCCTGCTGTTTCAGAGTTAATTCCACCATCAACTTGAATTATAAGACTTTCAGAGGCCTTTTCTTTTATTAAAGGAATTTTATCAGCACAGTCCAATATAAATTTCTGCCCGCCAAACCCCGGTTCAACTGTCATTATAAGAACCAAATCCAAATCTTTCAGATACGGAAACACAACTTGTGCAGGAGTTTTAGGCTTTATTGACAGGCCGGCTTTAATATTGTATGACTTAATTAAATCTATAATCGGCTTTATATCAGAAACAGCTTCATAATGAAATGTTAAAATATCTGCTCCTGCTTTTGCAAAAACTTCAATATACTTTTCAGGTTTCTCAATCATTAAGTGAACATCCAGAGGCATTGAAGTCACCTTTCTTATAGACTCAACAACAGGAATGCCTATTGTAATATTCGGGACAAAATGACCATCCATAACGTCTATATGAAGCCAATCAGCACCAGCACTTTCAACAAGCTTAATATCCCGTTCAAGGTTACAGAAATCCGCTGATAAAATAGATGGAGAAATTATTACTTTTTTTATCATATTACTCCTAATAATTTACAGGCTTCATAAGCAGCCTGCTGTTCTGCTTCTTTTTTTGTCTTACCAGTTCCCTTAGACAAAAATTTGTCATCAAAAAACACTTCAATCTCAAACGTCCTGTTATGCGCTGGGCCTGACTCATTTGTCAATTTATAAACAGGTGCAGTCTTTGTCAAAGACTGGGTATATTCCTGCAAAATTGCTTTAGCGTTATATTTACCAAAATTCAAATCCACTTCTTTTACATAAGGCATTAAAATCTTTTTAAGTTCAGGAATAAGCAATTTTAATTTTCCATCAAGGTAATAAGCTCCTAAAACAGCCTCAAATGCACAAGCGCAAACTGACTCCAAATTTGCAAGACCGAGTTTTGCTTCATGTTTGGCAAGAATTATATGTTCACACAATCCTATTTTATGCGCAGCATCTGAAAGTATGCTATCAGAAACTACAATTGAACGAATTTTGGAAAGATTCCCTTCATTATAGTCAGGAAACTCTCTGTATAATATTTCAGAAACAGCAAGCTTTAAAACAGCATCCCCTAAAAATTCCAAACGTTCGTAATTTTCCGTATACACAAGATCATTCTCTTTTGTGTATGAAGGATGCGTCAATGCTTTTTGGAATAAATCAGTATTATTTATCTCTATCCCGAAAATATCCTCCAGTTTTTTCATTTAAAACAGCCCTTTTACATAATTTAGAATATCATGTGAAAAAACAAAATATTTACAAAAATAATACATCACAGGAATCGTAAAAATAAAGCTGTCGCATCTGTCCAAAAAACCGCCATGACCTGGCAAAGAATTTCCGGAATCTTTTACACCAGCATCCCGTTTTAAAAGGGACTCGCACAAATCGCCAATCTGGGCAAATACTGTACATATTAAAGCAACAAAAAATGAAATATACCAAGGAATTTCAACAAAACAGACATTTATAAATGTTCCAACAATTAATGCCCCAATAACAGCAGAAATTGCACCGCCAATAGAACCTTCCATAGTTTTATTCGGGCTAACTACAGGGGCAAGTTTATGTTTGCCTAATCTTGTTCCTGCATAATAACAACCGACATCTGTCAACAATATGGCAGTAAACATCATTACAACAAAGCCCAGACCATCATTATATTGAGCAGAATTCAAATCTCTCAACAGCTGCAAATGCAGAGGGAAATATCCGCAATAAACAAAACCAAGAATTGTTGTTGCTACATTTGCAATGTAAGGCTGCCTGCCCTTAAATAAAACCCACATAAAAGAAGCAAATGTACAAATAATTAATGCAAGGGCAACATATTCTACTCTATCAAAATATGTTATTATTGCAAGAAGCGCCTCAGATGCAAGAATTATTTTAAGGCTTGGATAAAAACCTTTATGTTCCAGTATTTTTACATACTCCTTTGACGCAAAATAAATAACAAGAACCAGCAACAGAAACAATGCCACACCTCCGAGAATAATACATCCCATGGCGATAGTCCCCATTATAAAGCCTGTCAGCATTCTGGTTGCATTTTTATTCAAACCCTTTGCTTCATCCATTATACGGTCATAACCTCTTTTTCTTTTTCAGCAACTGTTTTATCAATAATACCTGTATATTTATCTGTTAATTTCTGAATTTTATCTTGATTATCTTTAACCGAATCTTCTGGCAAATTTTCACTCTTTTCAAGTTTTTTCAAATCATCAGTCATATCACGACGAATATTTCTTATCGCAACTTTTGCTTCCTCGCCTATTTTTTTTACGTCTTTAACTATTTCTTTTCTTCTGTCTTCTGTTAACGGCGGAAATGCAAGTCTTATACAAATTCCGTCACTGTTTGGAGTAATTCCAATCTCTGCCTTAATGATAGCTTTTTCTATTTCTTTAAGTATAGATTTATCATAGGGAGTTATAACAAGGGTTGTTCCGTCCTGAACACTAACCTGAGACATTTGCCTCAAAGGAGTCGGAGCGCCATAATAATCAACAAGTACGCGGTCTAAAATCATCGGATTTGCTCTGCCTGAGCGAATTGCACCAAATTCTTTATGCAGCTGCGTAATCGTTTTTTCCATTTTTTCTTCACCAAATAAAAATAATTCATCTAATGACTCAGACATGTTTTTCTCCTTTTTTATTAATTTATGTAAGTTCCTATTTCTTTGTTATTTAATATGTCAATAATACCGTTTTCCGCGTCAAAATCAAATACCACAATAGGAATATTATTTTGTTTACATAACGCGCAGGCAGATGTATCCATAACCTTTAAACCATTTACAATTATATCATCATATGTAATTTGTTTTAATTTTTTTGCATTCGGATTTATTTTCGGATCGTCTGTATAAACGCCGTCAACACCATTCTTAGCCATAAGCATGGCTTCTGCATTAATTTCTGAGGCTCTTAATGCAGCTGCAGTATCGGTAGTAAAGAAAGGGTTTCCAGTACCTGCTGCAAATATTACAACTCTGCCTTTTTCTAGATGCCTTATTGCACGATATCTGATATAAGGTTCAGCTATCTGATTCATTGATATGGCACTTTGAACTCTGCAGGGAATATTCATTTGGTTTAATGCACTTTGCAAAGCTATAGCATTCATAACTGTTGCAAGCATACCGACATAATCCCCTGAAGCCTGATCCATGCCAAGTTTTGAGCTATTCCGCATTCCGCGAAAAATATTGCCGCCACCAACTACAACTGCTATTTCTGCTCCCATCTCACGTGCTTTTTGAATTTCTTTTGCAATCTTTTGTACCGGCTTCTGGTCGATTCCGAACTGTTGTTCACCTAATAATGCCTCTCCGCTTATTTTTAATAATATTCGTTTGTATTTCATGCCTGCAGAATACCTCTTTTTCTTTATATTAGCGCAAAAGAACTATGTTGTAAAGCAACAAAAATATAAATTAACCTTTAGATATTTATTAAGATTTGTAACATCATAACACCTCTCAAAAGTCCGTACGACAAGGGATTGAAAATTTATATATATTCTTTGCATAAAAAATAGCACTTTTTTAAATAAGTTTGTTTTTATTTAATTATAGAGAAAATTATCCAATATAAAGAAAAGGAGAATATATGGCTCGAGTTTTAATTTCTATGCCGGAAGAATTTTTGCAGCGCATTGATCAGGTTGCAGAAGGCGAAAACCGCTCAAGAAGCGAATTAATCAGAGAGGCATTGAGGACTTACATTTACAAACAAAAAATCAGAGAGTCTACAACATCAACCCAAAATGCTAAACTTTTGGAATCACTTTTAGAATAAAAGGTCGTTTTTAAACGGCCTTTTATTTAGTTAATTACTACCTAATTAGCATTTATACACCAGCAGCCGTAGCTACTTCATCGCACTATCCAAAAAAGAGATTCAAGAAATTGTAAAATTCTCTTCACAAACCAGCAAAAAAATATTTGATGTTTTTTTATAAATAGTGTATTATTTACAGATGAGGTAAGTGCGTATGGAAAAAGAATTTACTCCGGTGCAAAAATCTTCGTTGAAACAAATCAAAACATCTGAAATAAATGTTAAGCTGCCGGATTTAAAAAATATAAAAGAATCAAAATCAATTTCAATTGCAAAATGGCTCACACATTTAATTGACAATGATAAAAATATTGCCCCCGGAACGTTACTTCCCTCAAAACCGGATCTGGCATATCTTCTTGGAGTAAGTATAGGAACCATACAAAATTCAATCCGGTATATTGAAGATTTAGGCTATGTCGAATCAAAACAATGTATTGGTACTATTGTCAAAGATCGAAAAAATCCGGATAAGTCAATAAGAAAACTTACTTCTAAACGTGAAATAGCTATCAATTCAATAAAAATGCTGATTGTAGACAAAGGCATTGCAACAGGAGAGATGCTGCCATCCTCACGCAATATTTCCACAGTTATAGGTTGTTCTGCTAATACTACAAGGCTCGCTCTTGAATACCTCGGAACTAAGGGAATTATTGAACACAAATTTAAAAATTCAAATGAATCTGGCTGGATTCTTAAATCTACAGATTTTGAGATTGATAAAGATGCATCAAAAAACGTTACACTTGTAAAAAAAGTTGAAGACGATTTAAAACAATATATCATTAAAAATCTTTCAACAGGCTCCAAAATGCCGGCACATTCAGAATTATCAAAAGCATTATCGGTAAGTATCAAAACAATCCATGATGCTCTAAAAACTTTGATTGACGAAGGAATTTTAATGCCAAGACGCGGCCGTTACGGAACAACTGTTATAAAAATGCCAGAAGATAAAAATCTCTCAATAAAAAAAGAAACATCTATTTTCGCACCAGCAGTTGATACTGCATTTTATTATTATGAAAAAACACAAAGTCATATAAAAAAAATGATTGCAGAAAATTATGAAATTGGAGCGAAACTCCCTTCAATAATGGAGTTATCACAAGAGCTCAACCTGAGTCCGAATACTATAAGAAAGGCATTTCATAATCTTGCCAAAGAAGGTTATCTTGCGTTTTCCCGAGGACGCTATGGCGGCACATTTGTAATTGATATTCCCGAAAACGAAGAAGAAGCATTCAAATGGCTTGCTGTTAATCCTCAATATGCAGAAATTTACGACAATTAGAAAAGAGCCGCTATAATAGCGGCTTTTCTAATCAATTATTAATCTATATTTTCCAGCTATGCAGATAAGCCTCCTGCTCCGCAGTCAGTGTATCAATTTCTATCTTCATAGATTTAAGTTTAAGTTCAGCAATCATAACATCAACCTCATGAGGCAGTGTATATAATTTATTTTGAAGTTTACCTTTATTCTTTACAAGGAATTCGATACCTAGAGCCTGATTTGCAAAACTCATATCCATAACACTTGCCGGATGCCCCTCTGCATTCACAAGATTAACAAGTCTTCCCTGCGCAAATACATAAACAGATTTCCCGTTATCAAGTTTATATTCTTCCAGATTAGGTCTGATTTCTTTAATTTCAACAGCATGCTCTTTAAGCTCTGTAAGATTAATTTCCCAGTCAAAGTGACCGGAATTTGCAAGAAAAGCACCATCTTTCATTTCAAGAATATGCTGAACATCAATAACATGTTTATCACCGGTTACAGTGAGGAATAAATCGCCTTCTTTAGCGGCTCTTGCAATAGGCATAACCCTGTACCCTTCCATAGCTGCCTCAAGAGCTTTAAGAGGATCAACTTCACATACAATTACATTTGCACCGAGGGCCTTAGCACGAAGTGCACAACCTCTTCCGCACCAACCGTAACCTGATATAACAACAGTTTTACCGGCAATTAAAATATTTGCACCTCTGATAATTCCGTCCATAGAGCTTTGTCCGGTACCGTAACGATTGTCATAAAGGTGTTTTGTCAGGCTTGTATTTACCCCAACGGCAGGGAATTTCAGCTCTCCTTGTTCTTCAAGAGCTTGCAGTCGAATAATACCTGTTGTTGTTTCTTCTGTCGAGCCTATTATGTGTGAAACCATTTCAGGACGTTCAGAATGAATTGTAGAAACAATGTCACATCCGTCATCAATTATAATATCAGGATTATGATTTAAAGCTTCTGCGATATGCGACTTATACTGTCCAACAGATTCACCGGCAACCGCGAATGTTGGAATTCCGTAATATTTTACAAGCGCAGCTGCAACATCATCCTGCGTTGATAAAGGATTTGAAGCAACTAACACCGCATCGGCTCCGCCTGATTTCATAACAATGCATAAAGCTGCTGTCTCTTTCGTAACATGAACACAGGCCGATAATCGTAAACCTTTAAAAGGCTGCTCTTTTATAAATCTTTCCTGAATTTGCTTTAAGACAGGCATATCTTTAAATGCCCACTCAATTTGTTTTTTCCCTTGATCTGCAAGATTTATATCCTTTATGTCATATTTTTCCTCAGTCGTATACATTTTTTATTCTCCTTATGTTTAACCAAATAAATTATATCAGGAATAATTCCCGAATAAATTTTTTGTAAAATTTTCTTAATAATAGAATATATCATGACAAAAAAAATTCTTCACTTGAGTTATAAATTTAGTAGTAAGGAGTTTTTGCGTGAAAGTCAATTTAAATTTAAATCCAAACAGACAAAATATAAAAAACAACGTTCAATTTGAAGGTTACAAACCTGTTAAATCGCCATACGGAGATAAAGAATATGAATTTAACTATGTATTTGATGATGATAAATACGATTGCTATGTAGAAGTTTATAAAGTTGCAAAAGACCATGATCAAAATTATTATGTAACAAATATTTGTAAAAGTCTTGACGCTATATATGATAACAATCCGTATCGAGAACAAGGATTTAAGCTGGAAAGTGGAAAAGCTACACGCATTGATCTTGGAAGCGTTTATGACATATCAGCTGACGAACCGTTTGCGTATCACTACAAACTCTACCCCAAAAATGATCCAAAAGCATCTCCTATTTATCTGCTGGATCCGGGCAATATGATAAATCAAAAAAGTATAACCAATCACCCTTATGATATTTATAATATTGTTACAGACAGAGCTTGTACAGGAACCAAAGGCGGAGCTATGAAATTGATAATTCCTGACTGCAACAATGTAATCTGGACCTATGACGACAATAATAAAATTGTAATGAAATCTCCGGATGAAATTACACACTTGATGCATTCATCCAAAAACTTTGCCAACAAAGTTGGCGGCTCTCTTGCCGGCATTGAAAAGGATCTAGATGACAATAAACTTGATAATTTCACAAGAATTATAACTACTCCGCTTTTCACTGATGACAGCCTAACAGCCCATGCTTACTGGAATAAAAACTGCTTCCAGATGGCACACAGTCTCGGGAATATTAACAATTACACATCTATACAGAAAAAACTTTTTGCTAAAGGCATAAATCTTGTATCAGACGGGGCTTACGTTAATGAAGGTCTTGAAGGTATACATTTTCAGCATATTCTAAAATGGGGTGACAAATCTCCTTACTTTAACTGGTTTAGAATTACAGCACTTCAAGATACTCCTCTTAATCTCGGAGTATTCGGTAAAAACCTCAAACATGTTACTCATAGACTGGTTAATTCCCCGTATAAATTTGAACAGGGAAGCGACGGAATAATTACCGTAAAATCAACAAACTATGACAAACATAAACCTACGTATATTCAAATATACGATAACAGACTTGTTGACGCAGAAAAAATGAGCAGTCAAGAATTAATTGAGGCTTATAAAAAACTCGATAAGAATTATCTTGATATAAATAATCACAACGATACCGTAGTTCCATACAGTTTCAAAATTGATCCGGAACAATATAAAGAAAATGCGCTTAAATTAAGCAAGTATAATAAAACCTTACCTGAATTTGAAAGAATAAGACTTAAAGGCGGCCAAGGAACAAAAATTGTCACACAATTTAAGCATTTTGGACTAAGCGGTAAACATGAAAGCGGCTTTTATACCTGGGATGCTAACCCGGATATTGCAAAACTGAATTATATATTTTCACACACAGACACACAAGCCTTGAAAAATATTACAAATCCTATTGAAAAAGCAAGAAAAACAGAACTTCTTAAACGTAAAAATATTGAAGTTCAGGATTATGCAGTTTCATCGGCGCAGTATTGGACAAGAAAAACAAATCAAATATTAAACCTTAATGTCGCACAGCATTTAAGAAACATTAAAAATATGGATGCCGATGGTATTTATCAACTAATAAAAGAACAGTCAAACGGAAAAGTATTTCCTAAAGATCTTGATGTTACAAAAGATATTGTTCAAAATGTCCTCAATAACAGATACGAGCTTTACGGTGCAAAAACTGTCGAATCATATAAAGATTTAATTGTTCAAGGTCTAATGGATGTACCTCCCGATTCAATTGAAGTTGGAGATGATATAGCTTCTGTACTTTCATCGCCATACATTTCAAAACGTGCTGTAGAAGATGATCAGATAGGTCTTTCAAGATTTGAAATGTACCAGCATGGCAACCAGCACTTGAGAGAGGAATATCGTGAACCATATGAATTGGCAGACAAAATGTACACCAAAGAAATGGCACTGCTTGCACGTGAACTTCTCAATGCTTTTGAAGCAAAACTGCCGGCTGAAAACAGACTCCACGATGAATACGGCAATGCAACATCCTACGGGAAATATGTACTACCCTTCCTAACTGCTGAAATCGCAAGATTTGCGGTAATTAAATCCGTTGATCCGAAAGCAACTTTTACATACAATAAAACAACAGGTGAAATCACTTATGATTATAAATCACTGAAAAAAACTTCACTTCTTGGAATGGGAATAATTGCAGACAGCCCTGAAGATGAAGCAATACGTTTAATTAAACATATAAGAAGAGGTATAAAAAATATAGAACCTTCTGATAAGGAAAAATTCGTAAGCGCACTTATAAAAGGTTTTAAAGGTACTAACCTTGAAAGTTTTAAACTTGCAGAAATGATAGTCGGCCGTGCACAGGCAGGTCTTGACTGGAGGATTGACGCAACAAAAGATATCGGAGATATTGAATCTCTAAGAAACAAAAAAACAGATTTTGAATTTACCTGGAATAAAGTTATAGAGTTTTGGTCTAAATTCACCGACGGGATTAAAGAATACCACCCTGATGCTTATATTGCAGCAGAAGTTACCGATTTGGGTGATATATATTCAACCGGGTATGGCGAAAGATCTGGTGCAAGATTTGCAAATAAAGCTGAAGCACTTAAAAAACTTCTTAATGAAGCAGGATTTACAACAACTGCCAACTACGATCATTTTTCATCAGATATTACAAAAATATTCGGAAAACTGTTTGACTTTGACGGAGTTAACAGTCCGGACAAAGGAACAGCACAAGGTACAACAATTCTTGAAAAATTGGTCGGAAATGACAACTTCTTAAATTCCGGCCCCTTAGAATCTATTATATATTCATATACATTTGCGGGTAATCATGATAAATGCCGTGCACTGGAAGGTTTTGCAATGGATATGGATCTGGTTTATACCGATCTTACTGAACAAGGCAACCCGTATCGAGAAAGGGCCTTCAGGATTTTAAACGGAATCAAATACGGTGAAAACGTATATCCTGATTCCTTAAACAACTATAATTACAAGCACGTCAGCACGCTCGCAATAGCAAAATGTGAATCAATTGCAAGCGGAATGGGTAAAGCTAAAGAAAGAATTGGTTTAAGCAATGAAAGAAAAGAATATGTCTATGACAAAATGACAGCAGCTTTAAAAAATCTTTCAAGAGGCTACCACAAGGGAAAATTGTTTGAGTCCGAAGGTTTTGGCACAAAAGATTATAATATAGCATTAGATATTGTTCTTGATGAAATGGATTACCTTGAAAAAGATTCCGGCAAAAAATTAACCGCTGACGAAAAGAAAAAACTTAAAGCCGAAACTCTTGAAAGGATACTTGATCCAGCAATGTCAAGACTGCTCGGGCAAACTAAATTTCTTGTAGCACTAACCGGTAATCCAACTTTATTTGCAGGGGATGAATACGGCGCAACAGGTTATGAAACAACAACAAAGAATATTTATGTACAAAATCGTAATGTAATCCATGAAGAATGGGCAGATCCTGATAGTAAGGATTTCTTACCATTTGTTAAAACATTCAAAGACCATATGGATTACCAATATGCACTCAGAACAAGAAAGGAATTACATCCGCTTAACGACGGAACACCGTTTGCCTTGAAAGAACAAAATGCGCATTACAAACAAAATATATATAAAGACGAGTTAAACAAAAGTAATGACAGTATAGTAGAAACAAAAGAAGGCGACACACAAGTATCGGCACTTTTAAGGCAAAGTCCGGACGGTGCAATGACTGTTTCGGTATTTAATACTGCCGGTCTGAATCATAAATTTGACAGCTACTATGCTCCTGCAGAACTTACACTGAACTGTATTGATCTGAATGATGACAGAGTAGGAAAAGTTGGATTAAGATGTGGTTTAAAACCGGGCTTAAAATTCAGAAATGCTGACAAAAATGATAAAACAACATACTACGTAAACGGGAATAACCAGATAACTGGTCCGAATCAGGCGCCGATTAAGTTTAAGGATTCAACATTAATTCTATACCATGATCCAAGCTTTACCGGCAGAAGAGTTATGTACAATCCTCAATATAATATTGCAGCAAGCCCTTATTCTCAAATTAATAAAAAGCAACACAAACAGGGCGAAAGACTGGAATTGTTGAGTAGATAACCAGAATTATGATGCGTATTCCTATAAGCAGATAACATAAATTGAAAGAGTACAGAAATTATGATGAAAATCTGAAATGTACCAGATCACCATCTTGGACAACATAATCCTTACCTTCAAGACGTGTAACGCCTTTATCTTTACAGGCTGCGTAAGATCCGTTTTTAACAAATTCTTCGTAAGGAGTAATTTCTGCTCTGATAAATCCTTTTTCAAAATCAGTATGAATAACACCAGCAGCTTGCGGAGCTTTTGCACCTGCAGGAATTGTCCAGGCATGAACTTCTTTTTCGCCGGCGGTTATAAAAGTGCGTAAATTAAGTAATTTGTAAACTGATTTAATCATTCTATTAATTCCGCTGTCTTCAACACCAAGTTCTTTTAAATATTCTTTTGCTTCATCAGCTCCGAGTTCAGCGAGCTCTTCTTCTATTTTTGCAGAAATCAACACAACTTCTGCACTATGTTTTGAAGCATATTCTTCCACTTTATCAGTATAAGCATTTCCGTCTTTCAGATCATACTCTGAGACATTTGCGGCATAAATAACCGGCTTAGTTGACATAAGATTAAGCTGTTTTACAAAAGGAAGTTCATCTTCATTAAAATGTTCTTTTACATTGATAAACGAAACATTCTCAAGCAATTTCTGCATCTTCTCTAATACTGCAAAAAGGATAACGGCATTTTTATCGCCTGATTTAGCAGTTTTCGATACTTTTGCAATTTGTTTTTCAACAGATGCCATATCTGCAAGTGCAAGTTCGGTATTTATGGTTTCAATATCATCAAGTGGATCAACTTTTCCTGCTACATGAATTGTATTAGGATCATCAAAACATCTGACAACCTGAATAATTGCATCAACTTCTCTGATATTATGAAGAAATTGATTTCCCAATCCTTCTCCTTTACTTGCACCTTTGACAAGACCTGCAATATCCACAAATTCAATTGCAGTCGGGATAATCACATCTGTTTTGCAGAGTTTGGCAAGAATTTCAAGTCTTTCATCCGGCACATTTACCACTCCGATATTAGGCTCAATTGTACAAAACGGATAATTGGCACTCTGGGCATTTCTTGCACTTGTTAAAGCGTTAAATAAAGTTGATTTTCCGACATTCGGCAGTCCTACAATTCCTGTTCTCAGCATTATAATTCCTTTATTTTAATGATATTAATATAAAAAAATTATACCACAAACAAAAATTATTTATTAGTATTATACTTCAGTTTACCGCCGGATAATATACTGAATAAACTGTTAGTTCCATATACAGCCCAATAAGGCTGTCCGATTCGTGACGACCAAACTGATACGCCAAAAGCATCATAACCATATTTATTAGGCCCTTTTGCACCATTGACATCAAATACTATAATACCGCAACTATTACGAACACTAACTACAATTTTAGGCGTCCCATCAGCATTATATGCAGGTTTGCCATCAGCATCTCTAACCCAAAGTTCTACAGGAGTATCAACACACTTCTCTGTATTTAATATCAAAAATACAACGCTGCTATCAGGCAATATCACAGCAGGAGGTTTCACTATATCATATTGATTTTTATAAGCAGAATATAAAACACGATAATTTAAATCTGTACAAACCTTGTCCTTTGTATTAGAAAGACACAAATGCCCTTCAGTTACATATTTTAAAAAGCTTTGGCAACATCATCAGAATTTGAAGCACCTGTATATATAACAGAGTTATCTCCCGGCATTCCGGCATCTGCCTGTGCAAGCTTAAATGCCTGAGTAACAACTGAATAAGTTTTCTTTGCCTTTGTAATTATTTCCTTTTCTTTATAATTCGCAATCAAAGAAGGCATGGTCATCGCAGCAACTATACCAATTATTCCTAGAGTGATTAAAACTTCTGCCAGTGTAAACGCAGCATTCCGTTTTAG
>CALVCJ010000034.1 GCA_944326015.1 Candidatus Gastranaerophilales bacterium | reverse complement strand
GCCGACTTGGCTCAATGGTAGAGCAACGGTTTTGTAAACCGTAGGTTGTAGGTTCGATTCCTATAGTCGGCATTTTTATTGAAAATTTAATAGTTTATGAATTCAAGCCTTTGTGGTAAGGCTTCGCTAACTAACTGAGTGTTAGAGAGTGGAGGGAGGTCAGCAAGCACTCCCTTGGTAAAAAGTATTTGAGCCTTTGTGGCGCAGGGGTAGCGCACTCCCTTGGTAAGGGAGAGGCCACGGGTTCAAATCCCGTCAAAGGCAATTTTTGAAAATTTAATAAGGGTAGGTGCCCGAGTGGCTAAAGGGAGCAGACTGTAAATCTGCCGTCGCGAGACTACGGTGGTTCGAATCCACCCCTGCCCACCACTATCAGACCCTGAAAGGGTCTTTTTTATTGAGAAATTAAGTTCATCACAAGTACATCAAGCTCAATACGTGTAAAAAATATCCGTGTATTTAATTGAAATTTATAACAATCTTTGTTATTAAAGTGATATATATTGTTATAAAATGAGGTATTTTATGAACATATCTTTAACACCAACATTAGAAAAATTTATATAGGATAAAGTTGCATCCGGACTTTATAATTCCGTCAGCGAAGTCATCAGTGAGGCTTTAAGAATTATGGCTTCAAAGGATAAAATATCTCAAGAAAGAATTGCACAGTTAAACAAAGAGATTGTAGATTTATAATCTGCATAGTCTACTATAAATTCATAATTTATACATTACTCAATACTTTATTTTATTTATAAAACTTTTTTCAATTCTCTTACAACTTTGCATGGGTTACCAACAGCAAGAACATTTGCAGGGATATTCTTATTTACTACAGTACCTGCTCCAATAACAGCGTTATCGCCTATTGTAACTCCGGGTAGTACAACAACATTTCCTCCAAACCACACATTATTGCCAACCTTTATAGGCAAAGCAAATTCAAGTCCCTTATTTCTAGTCTCATAATCCAAGGGATGTGCAGCAGTATAAAAAGCACAGTTTGGTCCAACAAAAACATTATCCCCAAAAGTTACCTTTGCAGGATCAAGTATTATCAAATTGTGATTTGAATAAAAATTTTCACCTAGCTCAATATTATATCCATAATCACAGAAAAAAGTCTGCTCAATCCAGAAATTATTACCTGTTTTTCCAAGAATATCCGTCAAAACAGATTTCCTCTTATCTATATCTGTAGGTGAAAGATTATTATATAGATGACAAAGATTTTTGCATTTTAAACGTTCTTCCAACAAAGATTTGTCGTTATTTGCATCATAAAGCAAACCGGTAAGCATTTTTTCTCTTTCGTTCATACAAAGATTTCCTTACATTTTTTATAATTGTATCATAAAAATAAATATAATTTTTTACATAACTTTATTTAAACTTGTCGACCTGAAGTTTTAATTGTAACATATAATTGGAATTATAAATAGGAGAGTTGAATATGAAAAAATTATTCAAATTAGCGTTATCTGTACTTTCAGTTCTTTTTATGGCATCTGCTGTTTTCGCATACCCTGATGTATCAGCTGATCACTGGGCTGCAAAACAAATTCAAGAATTAACGGAAAAAGGTGTCATAGTAGGTTATCCTGACGGGACATTCCACCCTGACGAAAATGTAACCCGTGCAGAATTTGCATCAATGTCTATTAAGGCTCTCGGTCAGGAACATACAATTATTGCACAGCCAGTAAAATTTACGGATATTGAAGAAGATTTCTGGGCATACGATGCAATACAAAAAGCTTTATACTTTGATTTAATATCATGTCCTGAACAAGGTCAACTCTTTAGACCTTACGACACTGTCACAAGAGCTGAATCAATTTCTGTTGCCGTTAACGCACTGACAACCGAACAAATAAGCGATATAAAAGCCAAAGAAGTTCTGTCAAAGAAATTTAATGATGTCAATGAAGTTCCGCAATGGTTTCTCGTTCCGGCGGGCAAAGCAGAAATTTTGAATATGCTTGTTACAATTCCGTCTGCCAGTAAAGCAAAAATTGAAGCAGACAGAGCTGCCACAAGAGCAGAAGTAACTGCAATTCTTTATAATATGATGGAACAGGCTAAATTAAATCCCAATGCAAAACTCGCAGAAGCTATGAAAAAGAAAACCGGTGATGGTTATATAGTTGAAAATGCATTTGTGCAGGGCAGCGTTGGAACAATCCCGGCGGGTGCAATATTACCTGTTAAACTCAGCAGTTATATTGATTCTCAAACCTCAAAAGCCGGAGAAATTTATACAGCTTCTGCCCCTGAAAACTACATAACAAAGGATAAATTTATTCTCGTTTACAAAGGTTCAAATCTCAAAGGTCAACTTTTGGATGTAAGAAGCGGGAAATGGTTTGTAAGAAACGGGGTTCTTGTTCTTGATAATTCCTTATTAACAACAAATAATGATCAGACAGTTCCTTTTAATGCATCAGCAGAAATCACTAAACACAGAAATTGGTTTATGAAAATAGTGAGAGCAACTCTTAAAGGAGAAAAATTAAATGCCACACCAGAAGATATCATCTATATTAAACTTCTGAAACCAATAAAAGTAGATTTAACTAATGGCTGGATATTAGAAGAATAAATTACAAAAATCTCCATTTAAAAAAAAATGGAGATTTTTGTCAAACATCTTTTTTTATAAATCCTGTCTGTATAATGTCTTTACCAAATTTCTGTTCCAGTTTATCAAAACATCTTGCAAGTTTTGCGTTTTTTTCATCTATAGAAGCATCTGAAAATAATGACATTTGTGCTTCACTGTTAAATACAAATGTATCAAGTATAACCCCGGTGCTTCTGTAGAGCGTATTGGGATTATAAATTTTTTCAAGCAGCCCCAAAATAATATCAGATATTTCAAGTTCAAAATCAGTAGCGGAATTCAGAATTTTTTTTTCACAGAAAACTTTAAAATCTTTTGTTCTTAAAAATAAAGTTATACCTTTACATTTCGCGTTAAGTTTTCTTAATTTTACACAAGCTCTGTGAATATGATAATTCAAAGAATTTTTGAGGTAATTTTTATCAGAAGAAAATTTTGCAAGCGCACTTGTTTTTTGAATAGACTTTGGAAGTTTAACCTCATTTGAAACAGGTGATACCATTTCTCCGAGAAGTTCATGTTTCATTTCAAGTCCACGAATTCCGACTTGTTTATTCAACCATAAATCATCCTGAGATACTAATTCGTATGCAGTCAGTATTCCGTGCTTACGGAATAACACAGAAAGATTCTTCCCAATACCCCAAATTTCATCAATACTTGTTTTTTCAAGAAGCGGTATTATCTTTCTTCTTCCAATTAAAAACACTCCCTCCTCCAGTTTTTTTGCCTTGTCAGAAGCAAGTTTTGCAAGCGATTTTGAAGAACTTATCCCGATAGAAACAGGTATATTAACTTTATTTCTAACTTCTTCACGTATCATTTGTGCAATTTCAAGGTAATTCATCTTATATAAACGCTCCAATCCGGTTAAGTCAACAAATGCTTCGTCAATCGAGTAAACTTCAACTACAGGACTGAAAGATTGTAAAACATTCATAACCTCTTTTGATAAGGATAAATATAAATCATGATTTGCATTAATAAAAACAGCTTTCTTCATCTGACCTTCAATTTGAAAATATGGCATTCCCATTCTTATTCCGAGGTTCTTGGCTTCTTTCGAGCGTGAAATAACACACTGTCCTCGTCCAGACATAACACAGACAGGTTTACCTTTAAGAGAAGGATTAACGGCCTGCTCGCAGGACACAAAAAAAGAATCGCAGTCAACAAGTGCTATAATATTTTTACGTGCCATATCAACATTATCAACTGTCGTGTGATTTTCGTCCAGCATTAAACCATTATTTCCTTTTCATTTTTGTAAGTTACATAACCTAAATTAGTACCAGGCGGCTTTTTAAGATATTTTCTTTTTGTATAAATTACACCGGCTTTAGACGAATTTTTAGCTTTTGAATATTCCTTTGCAAGTTTCGCACATTTTACAATTAAATCATCAGAAGGTTTATCACAACGTAAAAGAACATGTGAACCGGCACAGTCTTTTATATGAAACCAGTAGTCATCATCCCTTGATAACTTTGAAACAATATAATCATTTTGTTTGTTATTTCTACCTACAAAAACTTTACAACCGTCAATTTGCATTTCCAAAGTAGTAACAGATGATTTTTTTATGGATTTTTTTTCTTTTTCCGGTTCTATTTCTGCTTGAATTTCATATAAATCAGAGATATTTTCACTTATCTCAAGCGAGTATAAAATTTGTTCATAATAATTTATGTTTTCATTAAGTTTTAAAGTAAATTCACTTAATTTAGAGATTGCATTTTTCCCCTTATTATAAAGTCGGTAAAAATTATTTGCATTTTCTTTTAAAGTTTTTTGCTCATCAAGATTGATCGTTATGTCTCTATTGTTTTCATAATCATAGACTTTTACGGAATGAGCATAATCCGAAAGATTATAAAGATTTGCCATAATCAAATCTCCGTATAAACGATATTTATCACAGTCTTTTTCTTTTTCAAGCTTATACTCCATTTTTCTTAGAGAATTTTTATCTTTTTTCAATCTGGCATTTACCGTCTGTATACAGTTTTCTCTTAATTTTTTCAATTTATAGTCATAAATACATTCTGCGTAGTAATCATCAATTCTTTGATTAATATTATCAGGATATAGTGCAAAAGAATTTTTATCCATAAACCATACTGAAGGACGACTAACAGGATAAACATAAGGAAGTCCGCCAGCCATTTCTCTTTCACGACTCTTCGTTTCTCCGACATTATGCGCACAGCCAAGAATTATATTTGTATCATAATTATAAAGAATTATATTTGAGTATTTACTCATAAGTTCGACAGCTAGACAAAGATATATTTTTTCTGACAGTTCATTGTAAGTTGCAATATAAAATTCCAGAATTCTCTCATATTCAGGCTGTTGCACATGCGATATAACAGCATTTTCAAGATACTTACGTAAAAGCATACAAAACATAGGCGGCTTTTGCGGAATTTCAATTAAACGCTTCTTTTCATTTACTTTGTCCATAAAACACACATGATAAAATTGTGGATTTATATTTAAATAAAGCTTTTTTGTAATACCGTCATTTCGGACTCCCAAAATAAAGTCACGTCTTGTAGGCTGCTGAATTTTTTGAATTCTCGCGCCGCTTAAAAAACCGGTGTTTTGTTCTATCCACAATTTTAATGTTGAACTATCAAAAGATATCATACAAAAATTTTACCAGAAACAAACCAAATTAAGGACAAAGACTTTCCCAATCAATCTCATCTTCATCTTCACCAGGTTCTTTAATATGCTCACCTCTTTCAAGCATAACCTGAAGTGTCCACTTCAACTGCTTAATATAATTTTCACGGGCACGTTCCTTTGTCTTTGCACAAAAGAGGAAGCTCGGTATTTCCTTAATTTCAATATAATGGTAAGGATTTCCGTCAAAATCATAATCAACACCTTCTATTACCGTCCAATTCAGGTTTAGATAATAATTAATATCTTTTGTCGTCATATTAACTGTCCAGTGAACTTTCACTCAAAGGCTGGGTAATCATAATACCTTCTCCGCCGATAACTTCAGCTTTGTTTCCTTCAATATAAAGATAAACATGCTTATTTGTATTTCTTTTTGCAGTTTTTATCAGCTGGTTTAATCTTTTATAAATACTATCTGTACCGCCGCCTGTTTCAAATGTCGAGTTTAAATTTATTATTACTTTATCAGCTGTTTCATTAATAGCTATGATATGCGTTCCGGCAGGGATTTCAGAATAAACACCCTTTGATTTTTCATAAGTTGTAGGTCCTGTAATTAGATTTTCTATTGCAAATTTTATTTTAGAGCCATCAACATCCTTATCATATTCCCTGTTAACAGCTCTATATATTTCCTGTTTATTAGCATCCTGACCAATAAAAAATATGTTTACATAAACTTTTTCTACAGGTTTAGGAGTTTGTGCTTCCGTATGCTTCTCAGACTTTTGAGAAGTTTCTTCTACAGGAATGATAGGTCCTGAAACAGATACATCGTTATGATATAGCATTCTAAGTCCAAGAAAAGAGCATACTGCAACCATAATTACAGCAGTTATACCTAAAAATACTTTTTCATCTTTACGCATAATACTATTCCTTATCTTTAAGTACAGTCATTGTACCGTCAACAGTAATTTTTTTATCTGAAATTTTTACATTTTTTATATTAAATTTTGCATCTTTATTTTCCAATATTTTAGCAGAAAAATCAAGCGGATTAATATAGTTTAAAATATTTGCAAAATATTCCAGTTCAGATGATGAATGATTGTTTACAAGTTCTGGATTTTTCAAAACAATTCTACCTTCATCGACGCATATGTCATAGCTTATTACGGCTTCATTTGTTCTTTTTACAAAAGGAAGCGCATATTTCACAATATAATACATTTTGTCACTTTTCAGTTTCACACTAGTTGAAGTTATGCTAAAAATATTCAACATCCCTCCGAGATTGTTGATATCATATATAAGCCTTTTGTAATCGGATGAATTCATTGTGTTATTTAAATCATCCTCTGTTATTTCAATCTTAAAAACAGCTGGAATATCTTCTTTTACGTAATAATTTTCAGATTCATCATGAGAAATATAGTTGAAATCACAAAGCGTTTTCAAATCAAAATATGAAATATAGATACCATCAATATTGACATTGTTGCCGGTAATTTCAAGAGATTTAAATCTTCCGGCTTTTAGATCTCTGGTACTGAATGAATCAAGATTAACTTTGATTTTTCCGGTACAAATACTTTTATTTATAGCCTTTTTGGTAAGACTTTCTCCTATTTTTTCAGCTAAAAAATTCTGTCCTGTTACAACACTTACAAAACGGGAAAAAACGGATGTCAAATCGTAAGGCTCAACACAATTTAGAGTTTTACAAGTTTGTGAAAAGCAAACCTGACCTGCTAAAAAAATTAATAAAAGTAGAAAAATCCTTTTCATTATATAAAAACCTTTCTCATTTTGATTTTGTTATGTTCAGCTTTTGCCACAGCACAAACTTCTCTTTCATTATAAACTAAAATAACAATACTGCCATGGTCTACATATTTATTATCTAAATATCCGCCATTATGAACAATATTGTAAGCTTCATCATTAAGATTTATTTTAGGATAATCAAGCATATCTAAGGGGTTGATTAAATTTTGGGAAGTTAGCGCATCTTCGATTTTTATGCTGTTTTCAATAGTAAATTTACCGGCTCGAGTCCGTACGAGTTTTACTAAATAAGCGCCACAGCCGAGCTTTTTACCCAAATCATACGCGATTGAACGAATGTATGTACCTTTTGAACATTTAATAAGAATTTCAGCCTGCTGCTGTTCTTCATTAAAGGATTTTAGTTCAATACATGCTATTGTCACTTTTCTAGGTTGAATTTCTATATTATCGCCCTTTCTTGCATATTCATAAAGTTTTTTGCCATTAACCTTGATTGCCGAATAAATCGGAGGAGTCTGTAAAATTTCACCCTCAAATATCTTTAAAGCCTGTGTGACATCTTCAATCGTAACTTTCCTATCAGAGGTAAAAATTACTTCACCATCTCTGTCGTAAGTTGTTGTGGAAGCTCCAAATTGAACTTTTGCAAGATATTCCTTATCATCGTCTAAAAATTCAATAAGACGGGTAGCCTTACCGATACACACAGGTAATACACCTTCAGCAAAAGGATCAAGCGTCCCTGTATGACCTATTTGTTTTATATTCAATAGTTTTCTAAGTGTTGCAACAACATCATGAGAAGTCATTCTAACAGGTTTGTATATATTAAGAAAACCAAATTTCACTATAATTCTCCACGTGAAATTTTGTTAATAATTTCACTAACCCTGGAACCTTTTTCTAGAGAATCAGTGTAAACAAATTTCAACTCAGGTGTAAGTCGCAAACGAATACGTTTTCCAACCTCATAGCGAATTTTAGGAGTGCTTCTTTCAATGATTTCTTTTGTTTTTTCAATCTGTTCATCAGAGCCTAAAACACTATAAATAACTTTTGCGAACGAATTATCATGCGATACTTCTATATCAAGAATAGAGACAACACCTGCTAAGCCTCTAATTTCTTTTCGTAAAATATCTGAAATATCTCTCATCAATTCTTTTCGTACACGTTCATTTCTTAGAGTCATAATTTTCTCCTTAGTAAAGCAATTATAACATAAAATCCAAAAAAAAATAATAAACGATCAGACTATTATTTTCAGTGACTTATATCGAAGCCTATACTTACCTTATAAATATTATTATGCTAAACTATCATAAGCATTTAAAAGAAACATATAACTTAAACTTGACAAATATCAAAAAATCGTAAATAATGAAATGGAAAGAAAAATTTAGGAGGATGAAAAATGATGAATAGAGAAGCTTTCAGTTGCCCCCCCCCCGACAGGATGTTGATGTAGCAAGGGATTTTAACTTTAATGTCATCCCGAACTTGTTTCGGGATCTAGTTATTCATAAATTAGAAGGCAGGCAATTAAAGCCTACGAAGGGCAGGAAGCCCAGAAGGCCAGCCAATTTAGAGGGTAAGAAGATAGGAAGGTATGAGGGTAGGCTATTTACGTTAAAAAGCGTATTCTCTAATCTTCCAACGCTCATATTTTTCCTGAATAAGCTGGATTGCTTCGGTTCAAATGAACCTCGCAATGACAAAGCAAGTTTATGCAATGACGGGTTATCAGGTGCACCAGCTACGCTGCATCGCAATGACGTAATAATATTTAGTCATTCTGAGCCGACAGGCGAAAGAATCCAGCCGATTAAAAATAATAATTTACAACATTCCGTTGGGAACACTTCGCTTATCCCAACCTACGGGCTTCGCACTTCAATAAAACGGAATGCTGCGTTTACTCTGGCAGAAGTGTTAATCACCCTTGGAATTATAGGGATTGTTGCTGCTATGACTATGCCTGTATTAATTCAAAATCATAAAAAATCAGAAGCATCAGCAAGGTTGAAAAAATTCTATAGCACAATGTCACAGGCAATATTACTTTCAGAAATTGAGAACGGATCGGCAAAACAATGGACAAAAGTTGAAAATATTAACAAAGATCCTGATACAGGAAAGTATGACGACACTGATGCGGTGAATACAGAGATATATTTTAATAAATATCTTAAAAACTACCTTAAATATTTGAAAACAGAAAAAGATGAAGATACAAATCTTTTTAAAGTTGTGCTAAATGACGGAAGTTCGTTTTTAATGAGAAACGGCAATTGCATAGATATTATTTTTGACTACAACGGAGATAAATACCCGAATAAGGGAGGACGAGATCAATATCGATTTTTAATATGTCCTGCTAACAATGCAAAAGATTATGCAAACCCTGAGCTTTCGCTACAAACATATTCCAGTTCAACAGACACTACTAGAGAAGCCAGAAAATACGCTTGTAAATCAAAACCCACACATTGCAGCGGACTTTTAGAATATGACAATTGGACATTCAAATCTGACTATCCACATAGACTCTAAAATAAACTAAGCTGCTCCTGTTTGGCAAAATGTTTTTGAAGATAAGACGGTCTATGGTATTTGCACAGGCCGTATTTATCTATCAATGCCATATGCTCTTTTGTCAAATATCCGGAATTTTCTCTCCAGTTGTACTCCGGAAATTCTTCATCAAGTTTTAACATATACCTGTCACGGCTAACCTTTGCTAATATACTTGCAGCCGCAATTGCTGCAGAACGGCTATCGCCTTTAACAACATATCTCTGAGAATAATCAAAATCCCAGATCCGCTTATTACCGTCAATAAGTATCATAAGTTCGCTTCTGGCAAGCATATTTCTGGCAATAAGTTTATCTCTGCCGGCAGGTACAGGATAAAGCTGGTCTATAACATTCTCAATTGCAAGCCGCATAGCTTTTAGAGATGCATTCAAAATATTTATCCTTTCAATTTCATCGACTTCTATGCATACAGTTGAATTAACAGTATTTTCTTTAATAACATCGTAAAGAATTTCACGTTTTTTATGTGAAACTTTTTTGCTATCATTCAAATCTTCTAATTTTTCAACAAGTTCTTTTGAACGTTTATCAAAACAAACAGCACTTGCGAAAACTCCGCCAGCGCCGCAGCCTCTGCCGGCTTCATCCGTTCCGATTACAAATCTTCTTTTCTGATTTAAATCAAACGTAAAAAGCTGAACAATACGCGAATCAACAGTCAAATTTGTTTTCAAACGTTTCTTGGTTTTATTATTATTTTTTTCAATCTGCTCAGCATCTTCCGATGCGTCATGACCGAATTTGTTATACTCATCCATTATATTTCATCCAAAATAAATTTTCCGATTTTGCCTTCCCTGAAATCTCTTAAAACATAAACCGCAGTACGCTCAATATCGGGATTACCGCCGGAAACAATCCAATTACGGGATTTTGCAATATCATCAAGTGACAAATTTTCGACCTTATAGAAATCCTTTAGTATTTGCGGATATTTTTCATTAAGAAGTCCTAAAAGTTCTTTTGCAACAATTTCATTTGAATATGCATTTTCTGATACTGCATTAACAAAAGCAAGCTTTTTAGCCCTTGCCTGATCTTCCTGCTTCATAGGAATAATCCCCGGAGTATCCAGCAAATCCAGCTGCGGGTTAATCCGTACCCACTGCTGCTGGCGCGTAACTCCTGCTTTTGCCCCGATTTTTGTTTTTGAAGATTTTGTCAACTTATTTATAATACTTGATTTTCCGACATTCGGCATTCCAACAACCATAACCCTTGCAGGTCTGCGTAGAAGTCCCTTTTTCATCAATGCCTGAATTCTAGGTTCAGATAGTTCTACTGCTTTTTTAACAATCAAATTTAAGTCCTTAGAATTTTTAGCATCAGATTTTAAAACCGGAAAACCGGATTTTTCTTCCAATAGTTTTACAAATGTGTTTAATTCCTGCGTATTAACAAGATCAGCTTTATTAAGCAATAATAAACGGGGCTTATCGCCTAAAAGCCCCGTAATATTATCATAACTGCTTGATAAAGGCAGTCTCGCATCAATTACTTCAATTACGGCATCAACCAAAGAGAGCTGTTCTTTAAGTTTTTTTTCAGCTTTCGCAATATGTCCCGGATACCAGTGAATATGAAGCTTATCTTTTTTCAATTTTTTCCTTGATACGTGTTGCCTTACCAGAACGTTCTCTCAGGTAGTAAAGTTTTGAACGTCTAACATCACCTTTTCTGAGAACGGTAATTTTATCAATTCTCGGAGAGTTAAGCAAAAATACACGTTCTACACCTACACCCTGAAATACTTTTCTAACCGTAATAGTTTTATTAATACCTGAACCGTGTTTTTTTATAACAGTTCCTTCGAAAGCCTGAATTCTTTCTTTGTTTCCTTCAACAATTCTAACGAAAACTTTAACAGTATCGCCAGGATTTGCATCAGGAAGATTTTCCTTTAAATAAGATTTTTCCAATTCATCAATAATAGGGTTCATTTCACAATTCCTTTATAACTTTATATTTCGTACTTATCAAATTCCTTTAATCGATGCTCCACAAATACACCGACGCACGCAAAAGTATCGTAAAACAAAGTAGGAAAAATTTCAAGCAGTTTTTAAAATTTTGTAATATAATTGAACTATGGCAGGCGATTACAAAAAATTATTGAATAAAAGTAAAAAGAAAAAATTTGCTGATCCAAAAAATATGGGAGTAAATATAGATAAAAATGAGTATTATGAAATAATATTATCAAACTCTGCACATCCGGAAAATATTCAACAAAGGTACTAATATCGCAGTTTACACTAAAAATAGTTAAAATCGTCACCCCTGAAATAAATTCAGGGCAGGCTCTGAACTTGTATCAGGGGCTTACAATAATAAGATTCCGAAACAAGTTCGGAATAATATTATGCCTGTTTTTTCAGGATATCTGGTTTAAACTGTAATATAAGTACCTCAACAAAACTCTTGACAATGAACCGTGTTCACGTTAAATTAATTTCACGTATTGTTGAGATGGCAACATTCTCAAGGCGTGAAAAACTTTGATAAAAGAATAGGAGCACGTATTACTCTGCCGACGAGAAAGATTGATTATCTTCCGAGGAGAGGGGTAGACACGCTCAAGGTTTGGAAAACCTTTGACAAATAAATATGGGCATGTGGTGGAATGGTAGACACGCTAGTCTTAGGAACTAGTGCTAACGCGTGGGAGTTCGAGTCTCTTCATGCCCAGTTACTTTTCCTTTCTGCTAAAAAAGCAACTTACAGGAGTTTGAGTCTCATAAACTATTTTTGTCATGCTGAACTTGTTTCAACATTTTATCAACTTTGAGCTTTATTTTTTATCAGGCAAGATTCCAAAACAAGTTTTCCATGATTGTTGTATATTTGTTTATTAGTTTAGAATTATTCTATAATCAAGACCGTATCTGACTTTATGAATTCTTCTATTAGTTCTATTACACTTTAAAAAGTTAAAACTTTTACTCCTTAATCACTATCCTTTTTGGCTTGTTCTGCCAATGCAATAATATTCAAAACCTCTCTGAATTAACCTTTCACCATCATATTGATTTCTTCCGTCAAAGATTATCGGAGCTTTCATTAATTCTCTAACTTTATCAAAATCAGGTCGTCTAAATTCATTCCATTCTGTTAAAAGCAGAAGGCAATCAGCGCCATCTAATGCGTCGTAGGCATTTTTCGCATAAGTAATTTTGTCACCCCAGATATTTTTTGCCTGCTCAAAGCCTTTCGGGTCAAATGCTTTAACATTTGCACCAAATTCTAACAATGCATTGATTATTGTAATTGCCGGAGACATTCTCATGTCATTTGTTTTTGGTTTGAAAGTTAATCCCCACACGGCAAAAGTTTTATCGGATAAATTCATCCCGAAACGGGCTAAAATTTTATTTATGAATATTACTCTCTGTTCTTTGTTTACTTCGTCAGCCGCTTCAATCAGCCTGTAACCACAGTTGTTATCTTTAGCTGTTTTTAAAAGGGCCTTAACATCTTTAGGGAAACAGCTCCCGCCGTATCCAAGTCCAGGGAATAAGAACTGAGAGCCGATACGTTTGTCTGAACACATCCCTATACGAACCATCTCAGCGTCAGCACCAACCGCTTCACAGATATTAGCTATTTCATTTGCATATGAGATTTTTACTGCAAGAAAAGAATTTGCAGCATACTTTGTCATCTCGGCAGATTTTACATCCATAATAACAAATCTGCTTGCAGTTCTGAAAAACGGAGCGTAAACTTCCTGCATAATGGCAGTTGCTTTGGGGGAATTTGAACCAATTACAACTCTATCTGGTTTTAAGAAATCATCAACAGCAGCTCCTTGCTTTAAAAATTCGGGATTTGAAACGACATCAAACTCTCCAGAATAATGTTTTTTAATAATTTTTGTAACTCTATCTGCTGTACCAACAGGCACGGTAGATTTATCTACAATAACTTTATAGCTGTCAATTGCCTTACCTATACTTTCTGCGACCTGCTCAACATAGTGAAGATCAGCAGAACCGTCTTCACTTTGGGGAGTCCCGACAGCTATAAAACATACCAGAGATTTTTTAACCGAGGTTGACAAATCTGATGAAAATTGTAGCCTGCCTTCAATGACATTAGCTTTAATAAGTTCCTCCAAACCAGGTTCATAAATCGGAACAATACCATTTTCAAGTTTTTTTAATTTTTCTAAGTCATTATCTACACAAATTACATCATTTCCCATATCTGCAAGGCATGTACCTGCAACCAAACCTACATATCCCGTTCCAATTACACAAATTTTCATCTCTACTCCTTTTAATTCCTTACTGATATAAAGAATAACACAAAAATTTTTTTTATGGCATAATATCAATATATTTTAAAAGAGAGGGATATGCATGAATTATAAATTAAAAGAAACATCATCTAAAGATGCTTTTAACTACAAATATTTACTAGGAAAAATTTTTCCTTATATAAAACCTGTTTTACCCCGTGCGATTATAAATCTTATTATCGCAATTCCCCTTGGCTTATTAGATGGTGTTGTTGCACTTTCTCTGAAACCGTATCTTGATTTTGTGGTAAACGGAAATCCAGAACATACTTGGACATTTTTAGGAATCACTGTTTATTCACAGACTTTTCTTGCAACTTTAATACCTTTTGGTATAGTTGGCTTTGCTCTATTTCAAGGAATTTTAAAATACTTGAGCAACTATTTGACTGACTGGACAGGACAAAAAATTTCATTATCATTGAAAAAAGATTTATTTAAAAAGCTGACATCAATGGATCCTCAATTTTTTGATGTAAACTCTTCAGGAATTGTATTAACAAGATTTTTGTCAGACCCCGATACTGCATCAAAAAATATTATCGATATGCTAAAATCTTTTATTGCAACATTTTTCGGACTTGTAGGTCTTGTTGCTGTCCTTTTATATAATTCATGGGAACTAGCAATTATAGGCGTTACAATAATGGCTATAGCAATAACACCTGTTACGCTTATACGTAAAAGGATCAAAAAAGTTTCCAATGCTACTATGGTTGTCGGCGGTAATATGACAACAAATTTTAATGAAACATTTGCAGGAAATAAAATTATGACAGCTTATAATCTGCAAAAAGATCAGAATGAAAAATTTGATAAACAAATTTTAGAACAATTTCATCTTGCAATGTCTTTGACCAAACGTGTTGGATGGATGTCGCCGATTATGTATTTTGTATGCTCAATAGGTATTGCTCTTGTTATGGCATACGGCAACCACTTGATTTTATCAGGCCAAATGACTGCCGGAAGCTTTGCATCATTTGTTACTTCGTTACTTTTATTATATAAGCCGACCAAAACGCTTGGCAACACACTGACAAATCTTCAAAATGTATTTGTCGCAATGAGCAGAGTATTTGAGCTGTTTGACTTGCAGCCAAAGATTAAATCACCTGAAAATCCCGTTAAAATGAATGGTTTAAATAATTCCATAGATTTCAAAAATGTCTGCTTTGAATATGAAGAGGGCACTCCTGTATTGAAAAACTTCACGCTTCACGTAAATAAAGGTGAAACAATCGCTCTTGTAGGAAATTCTGGAGGCGGCAAAAGCACCGTTGTCAGTCTTCTGCCGAGATTTTATGATGTAAAAACAGGAGCGATTGAATTTGATGGTGTCGATATCAGAAAATTCAGCCTTGAAAGTTTAAGAAACAATATTTCATTTGTATTTCAGGACAATTTTCTATTCTCGGGAACTATAAAAGAAAATATATTAATGGGTAATGAATACGCAACAGCAGATCAGCTGGAAAAAGTTGTTGCAATGGCTCATCTGGATGAATTTGCACATACACTTGAAAATGGTCTGGACACATTTGTCGGAGAACGCGGGACAACATTATCCGGCGGGCAAAGACAGCGTGTCGCAATTGCAAGGGCAATGCTTAAGGATGCTCCTATTGTAATTCTAGATGAAGCGACTTCTGCTCTTGACAACAAATCTGAAGCAATTGTACAAAAAGCGCTTGATAACTTAATTCAAAACAAAACAGTATTTGTAATTGCCCACAGATTAACAACTATAAAAAATGCTGACAGAATTGCCGTAATAAATGACGGAGAACTGGTTGAACTCGGCACCCACGATGAATTAATGCATATTGAAAACGGCAAATACAGATATCTATATGAAATGCAGTTTAAAAATCAAGAAGATATGGCAGAGGTTTAATAATGAATAAAATAATCAAAAAATGGATAGAGCCTTATGTTTTACTTGAAACATTGAAAAAAGACTGCAAACTTGTAAAAGATTTTACATTTGACGGCTTTTCAAAAAATAATATAAAAAAAGAATTTTTAAAAGAACTTGCAAAAGAAAACCATTTCGGACTTTATATGAAAAACGTGAACAAATTTTATTTATTCAGCGGGAAAGCTGATATTGATAAAATATTTGAACTAACAGCGTCTGATTATGAAACAACGGAAGATATTGAAAAGCCCTTTGATATGGTTGATATGGGCAAAGCCGAAGCCGGACTTATACTTTTATAAAAGATGAAAATTCTAAATAGTCAGACAGTCATACTGAACTTGTTTCAGTATCTCATGATTTTAGTCATCCTTGTTATAACCGAGTTCAACAGCATTTCTGTAAGCCTTTTCAGCCTCTTTGTTTCGTCCAAGAGCTCCGAGAATTTCTGATTTGATATAATAACCGTATTTATCAGCACCGCCTAAGAGAATTGATTTATTTATGCATACCAATGCATTTGAAAAATCTTTTAACCGGCCGTAACATATAGCCATTTTATAATATATGAATTCATTTTCTTGTAATTCAAGCGCCTTTTTACCTGTTTCAATTGCTTCTTCATATCTTTTTAAATCTAATAAAAGATCCATTTTATACTTATAAATATTATAAGTTTTTTCTTTCAAAAGGTGTTTATTTATATACAAAAGAGCCTTGTTATAATCTTCCAGATAAGAATAGCAGTATGAAATATAATACGCAGTTTCATTTTCAGCTTCAGGATGTTTTTTATCAAAGTTTAAAAGCAAATCAAGCGCTTCATCAAATTTAAACAAACCGGCCAAATACATAGCCTTGGCAGAATATAATTCTGCTTTTTCTTGATTATTCAAAATTGCCATATTTATATACTTTACAGCATTTTGGAAATCATCTAAATCTCTATATTCGGCTGCGATGCGTTCATAACATTCAATAAAACTGTCATCTTCTTCCAATACTCGTTTGTAAATTTCAATAGCTTCTTCATGGCATCCTAATATAGATTTTATATCAGCCATACGTATATAATATAGTGGTTTTGGTTTAATTTTAATAGCTTTTTCTATATACTTCAATAATTTTTCTGGCGATGAGTTATTGAAAATAGGATCAGCAAGTTCATAATACCTTTTATATTTAGGATAAAATATCATATTTAAATTTGTACACATATTATAAGAAGGCCATACTTTTAATAAATCAAAGGAGTACAAACATAATATCGACCACAAAGCTGCTATCAACCCTGAATCAAATAAATATCTAATATCAGCTTTTAATGGTTTTAAAGCCTGATTTAACGCAGATTTAGCATCTCCTTTCCATAAATATGCACTACATTTTGCTATTCTTAAGCAATTAGAGCCGTCTTCCTCATAGCTAAGTATTTTTTCGCAATATTTGTCTATAAGTTTTTGTTTGCTTCCATCGTTATTTTGCCCTCTATACACTTCTGCTGCCAAAAAATCCGCAATATAATAATCTTCAGGAGCTTTTTCTAAAAGATTGTTCAAATACCTTTCTGCCTTAAAAAATTTTTCATCACTAATATATATTTCAGCCAAAAGAGCATCAGCATAGTAATAATCCGGATCAAGTTTTTTTGACATAAACGCATACTTTAAAGCTTTTTTATTATCATTTTTTTCACAATATGCGTTTGCAAGAAATGCATAGTTTTGAGCAGTTACCTCACCTTCTGCAATACGTTTTTTCAGAAGTTTAACAGCTTTTTCTGCATTGAATTTATTTATATGCATTTCAGCATCTTTATAAAAAATAGTGATATTATCAAACATAACTAACCTTAGTATGCTTATCGGTATTTTCTACAGTTTCTTTAAAGTTTTTTACAATAATTTACAAATATGTCAATTTTTTCTTGAAAAAATCCTTTATATAAATACAAGGGGAAACATAAAGGGAAATAATGTGAGTTTAGTTAATTTTAATTTCAAATCATATACTCCTGCGGTAATTGAAAATAATTACTTATTTAATGTGCCGACAATAAAATTTAATACAAATTTTATAGATAAACAAACTTATTATACGCAAAATACAAACACATCGGCAAAAAGAAATAAAACATCAAATTTACATAATCCTAAAGAACTTGAAACTTCAGGCTACGATGCCAGGGCAGGCGAAAAACTTGCGCTTATAGCGAAAAAAAATGCCACAGGTTTTAACGGTCAGTGCGCAACTTCTGTAAAACATGCTATACAAAATGCAGGACTAGGCGCATATGAAACAGGCGACGCATATGAATGTGCAGATATATTAAAAAGAAATAAAAATTTTAAAGAAATCTCTACTGCAGGTCTCGATCTGTCATCTTTACCTGCAGGATGCATACTTGTATATGACAGAGGGGTCGCAGGCTACAGCAGTAGATACGGACATACCGAAATTACACTCGGTAACGGTCAGGCGGTAAGTGACGGAATAACTAACAATATAAGGCAGGGTGCAAGGGTATTTGTACCTGTATCAAACGAGTATCTCGCGTAGCAGATTATCTATTGAAAATTTTAAAGACTCAATATCAGAATTATTTTTGATTATAAAATCACACTTATAGAGTTTTGCAAGTTGTGAGGTTTGAGAATCCATACGAGCTTTTGCATGCTCTAAAGTGTAATTATTACGTTTCAATAGTCTCTCAAGGCGTATATCATCATCCGCGTAAACAAAAATAATTTTGTCAAACAAATATTCCATATTTGCCTCAAACAATAGAGGAATTCCGACAAAAAGAAAATCTTCCGATTTGTTTTCTTTAAAAAATTTCTTTATTTCATCAGCAATCTGCGGGTGCATAATTGAAGATATCTTTTGCCTTGCATTGATATCCGAAAAAATAAGCTGTCCGACTTTGTATCTAGAAAACTCTCCGTTTTCAAACACATCTAAATCTTTAAAAGCATCAAAAAGTTCTTTATTTTTTACGGTTAAAAGTTTATGAGAAACTTCATCTGTATCAAGAACTTTGTATCCCTTTTCTTCAAGAAACTTTTGAACTGTTGTTTTGCCAGATGCAATATTACCGCAGATTGCTATTCTTTTCACTGTTTTGATATCCTGTTTAAAAAATTCTTCAATTCTCTTATTTGAATAGGTTTGATAGGCTTGAATTCACCGCGTTTCAATCCGTCAAGAGTCAATGTCGCATGCTGAATGCGTTTCAATGTTTTAACCTCATATCCGACAGCTTTAAACATTTTCCTGATTTGTCTGTTCATTCCCTGATACAGGGTAATCCGCATTTCAGTATGAGAACTGTCCATGTCTAAAACTTCAATATCAGCATAAGCGATTTTACCTGGTTCCAGCTCAATTCCGTTTGCAAGCTTTTCAAGTTCATGTCTGTGTATTGAAGAATTTATTGTAACAAGATAAACTTTCGGAACCTTTACTGACGGATGGGTCAAAGCATTAATTAAATCACCGTCATTTGTAAGAATTAAAAGACCTGTAGAATCTTTATCCAAACGCCCGACAGGTTTGAGACTGAACAATTCTTCAGGCAGTAAATCATAAATTGTCTTTCGCCCCTGCTCATCTTCTCTTGTTGTTATATAGCCCGCAGGTTTGAAAAATCTGTAATATTTATATTTTGCAGGTGTAACGAGTTTTTTATCAACGAAAACTTTATCCTTCGGCATTACAAAAAAACCGAGTTCGGTTACAACTTTTCCGTTTACTCTGACTTGCCCTTCCTGAATAAACTCATCAGCCTTTCTCCGTGAACACAGACCGGAAGACGCAATATACTTATTTAAACGCACACCGGACATTTTTTATTGTCCTCTTTTTCAATGGAGTTTTCAAAACTTTTTAAAAGTTCCTCAGGCATTCTTCTGTAAAGTTTGCCGGCATTGTTAATAGCAACAACATCAAACATGGCTTCTATAAAAATTTTGTCTGTCTCTTTTGATTTTATTACCTGCTTAAAAGTAACCGACAGACTGTTGAATTTTTCAACGCATGTTTCAATAATAACAGTATCATCAAGTTTTGCAGATGCTTTGTATCTGACATTCATATTAGTAACAGGGAGCAGAATATCCATATTTTTCATTGTTACAAGATCAATTCCGAGCATATTACATAAATCAACACGGCCTTTTTCAAGCCATCTTAAATATGCTCCATGCCAGACAACACCATAAGCATCAGTATCAGAATAATAAACTCTTGTTTCAAATATATGTTTCATACAAAGAATTATAACACAAAAGGAGAAAAAAATGAAATACAAATGTTCAGTATGCCAGTGGATTTACGATGAAGAAAAAGAAGGCAAAAATTTTGACGAGCTGCCAGATGACTGGACCTGTCCGCTTTGCAATGCCGGTAAAGACATGTTTGATAAGATTGACGAATAAATTTTAAAATTTATAGCAATTTTTTCTTATTACATGTTTTAATAAATATGTGAGTGGACTAGGTAGTATAAATTTTAATTACGGAAATCAATATAATTATTTGCCTTCAAATAATTATAGTTTCACACGCCCTGAACCGACGAATTATGAACCGCAAAATCCTGAAAAAACGATTTTAGCAGCAGGTATGCTGCAGGCATTTGCAATATTTTTGCATAAAGCTTCACAATGGTGCGGAAATAAACTTATGTGCGGTAAAGAATTTACAACGGAAGCAAACGTCAAAAAAACAGCAGAAAACATGGTTCGTAAAAATAACCTTAATGTAACTGTTGATTTTATTGACGGCAATAATATAAAAAATTATCCGCCATCACTGCAAAGAGAGCTTATTCCTGTTGCAAAAGGCGAAAATGC
>CALVCJ010000033.1 GCA_944326015.1 Candidatus Gastranaerophilales bacterium | reverse complement strand
TTGTGTATGATTTCATTTGCGCTTGTAAAAATGTTTGTACCTAACGACAAACCACAAAAACAAAAGTATAATAAAAAATTTGATATAATCGGATACGGTTCAATAGTTATAGCAATGGCATGCATGCAGATTGTGCTTGATAAAGGACAGCAGTACAACTGGTTTGACACAACATGGATTTGCTGGACAACGGGTGTATGTATTTTTGCTTTTGTATTCTTTTATGTCTGGGAGCTTGAATACAAATATCCTGTCATTGATATCAGAGTGTTTAAAGACAGAAACTTTATGTTCGGAACTTTAATGAGTTCATTTATCAATGTTACAATTTATTCAACCCTGCTTTTAGTTCCTATGTTCGTCCAGAGTCTGCTTGGCTACAGCCCTTCAAAATCAGGACTTTCTATGTTTCCGCGCTCAATTGTCTGTCTTGTCGGATTATTGCTGTTCGGAGAGCTTTCAAGATATATAAAGCCAAAAATCATGGCAACAGCAGGACTTTTAACAATATCTGTTTCTTTATTAATGCTCACACAATTGAATACAACATCTTCAATCGAAAGTGTTATATTGCCGAACCTCTTATTGTGTATAGGTGTTCCGATGGCATTTGTTCCGATTACAGCCCTGTCGTTCCAAACTCTTCCTGCTTCTAAAAATGCCGATGCGGCTTCACTCCATGCCTTATTTAAAAATATCATAACAGCAATTGCTACATCTGCTTCGGCGACTTTTATTGCAAGAGTATCACAGGTTAGACAGACTTATCTTGTTGAAAATTTGTCCCCGCATAATCACATGTATCTGTATAAACTGGGAGCATTAAAAACTAAATTTCTAATGCATTATCCTGATGTTGTTGCAGCTAAAAAAGCCGCAGGGAGTTTATACAATCAAATGCTGCAACAGGCGCGACTTGCATCCTTTTTTGATGCGTTTACTATTCTAGCGCTTATGGCAGTTGCTGTTATTCCGCTATTACTGCTTATTAAATATAAAAAACAAAAACAGAACGGCTGATTTACTTAAGAAATCTGAGCCATATATATACGGAACTCAATGCCAGTGATATGAACATCACAATAAATCCGTATTTCAAAAAGCCCATAAATGAAATCGGATGCCCTTTATGAGCAGAAGTTTCCGAGACTATAACATTCGCAGCAGCTCCGATTATTGTCATGTTTCCACCAAGACATGCCCCGAGAGACAAACACCACCATAACGGGTACGTGTAATCGGCACCCATAGTCTTTTGAATTTCTAATAACATAGGTGTCATAGTAGCAGTATATGGAATATTATCTATAACCCCCGAAATCAAACCTGAAGCCCAGAGTATCAGCATAGATGCGGCATTTTGAGAACCCTGTGTGATATTTAATATCCATTTTGCCATCAGAGCAATACCGCCTGAAGCATCAAGACCGCCGATAATTATAAACAAACCGATAAAGAAAAATATCGTATTCCACTCAACATCGCACAAAATATCTTTCGGCTTTTCAAACAACAAAAGAACACTTGCACCTAACATTGCAGTAACGCATGTCTCAATATGAGTTACATCATGGAGTACAAACCCCAAAATAACAAGCACGAGTATAACCGCACTC
Source organism: Candidatus Gastranaerophilales bacterium (assembly GCA_944326015.1). Taxonomy (GTDB): domain Bacteria; phylum Cyanobacteriota; class Vampirovibrionia; order Gastranaerophilales; family Gastranaerophilaceae; genus Stercorousia. Next base: position 19,219 of record CALVCJ010000033.1, on the reverse strand, counting down.
CTTATCATTAAAGAAAAATCCGTAATCGTTTTAGAATTATCCAGATTTGCAACTGCTTTCATTTTTTCAGCATCCGCAACAAGAGATTTTCTAAAAATAAACAGCATTAAAGCAGTAACTACAACAAGAATTAAAGAGACAACCCCTGTTAATTCTCTCACAAAATCCATAAAAGATAATCCTGCAGCGCTTCCGATTATAATATTGGGCGGATCTCCGATTAAAGTTGCAGTACCGCCGATATTGGATGCAAATATTTCTGTTATTAAAAAAGGTACAGGATTTATCTCCAGCTGTTCAGCTATAAAAAACGTAACAGGCATAATAAGAATTACCGTAGTTACATTATCAAGAAAAGCAGACGTTACTGCCGTAAAAATCCCGAGCGTAAAAAGAACAAGTTTCGGGTGCCCTTTTGTAAGTTTCAAAAGTTCATTAGCAATCCAGTTAAACATACCGCTTCTTGCTGCAATACTGACTATTATCATCATTGATACAAGAAGAAAAATTACATTAAAATCAACAAAATTAATAAAATAATCTGGATTTAAAATACCATTCACAGATTTTGACTGACTCACAAGACCTAATAAAATCGTAATCCCTGCCCCAAGCAAAGCTACCGTAACCTTTGGGATTTTTTCCAACGCAATAAAAATGTATGCAATAATTAGTATTAATGCAGAAGTATATACAGCATGTAGCTGAACAAAATTATGTAACTGCACAATCATGTATCCTTCCTTTTCTTTACAAATAAAACCTTTATAATTATAACACGAATTATGAGGCCGAAGGAGGAATATAAACACAATCAATAATTCTTGAAAGATTATCTATATTACGAATCTTTAATGATGAATTTCTGGGAAGGATATAAAGTGCATTAGCTCCTTTGTTGGATACTTTTCTTGAGCATCTCCTGCAATCAAAACCCTTTGTATCTTTCGGGAGAATAATCCTTAAAATATACCCGCAATCACGGTGTTGTTTACCCATATTAACAGGATCAGCCTGTGCAAGATAATCATCATATACACGGGAAACCACCATATAACCTCTGTCCTTTAATATATTTCCGCTTACCAAATATTGTGCATAATCCAATGGTTTAAAATTATCCCACACTTTCTGTGTTCTTATACCACAGTATACAATTGCCTCTTCATCCAAAGGACACGCTTCATCAATGAGTTTATCAAGATTTTTTATATCTTCAGTATTCGACAAATCAATACCTGCTCGCAACCTAGGGTTATTTGAGCCATTTTTGAGAATATTTAGCACAGCTCTGCATTCTTCTGATGTGATCTGTCTTGTATCAGGTGTAACAGGCTTAGCATATGTATAAATAACCTCCATTATTCGATATCGTAAATCCTCATTTGGAGCACCGTCATCCCTGAATGCTCTGAAAGCCTGAGATATTTTATCTCGTATCTTTTTTTCCTCAAGATTTTTTATTGTTTCTTCCTTCTCATTATATGGGATAACATCGTCTATAAGATTTTTATTAACCTTTTTTGGAACTTCTTTTGACACCGAATCTGTTGCTTCCTTCGTTTTTTCGGCTGCAGACTGGACTTCAGGAACAATATTTTCCGTTTTGAGAGTTTTTGGTGGTGCAGAAGTATTTAATCTTTTTGCCCGTCTTGAAAGGGCAATACAAGCAATTGTAATACTTGCAAGCGCTGCGGCTCCTGTGAGAATTTTAACATCTTTAGATGTCAATTTTTCTTTTTTTGAATCTTTAACATCATCTTTTATCTGCCTGTTTTCTGCAGAAGCAGACACAGATGAAGAAATAATTTTGTTATCTAAATATCCTATTACTGACATACTCTTATAAAAACATGAGAAAAAATTTTTTTGCTAATCTTTCTAAACAAGTTCAAGATTAGTTACTGCATAATTTAATATAAGACTTTTTATATCTGTAGAAGCCACGTGACATTTAAATTTCCCAGATGGATACTTCTGATAGTGATACGCCGACGATAAAATAACAAATTTAACAGTCTCAAAAAACGATAAAGTTGATAAATCTACCGTAATTTCAGGACAATCATTCTTTTTAAGATATTTTTTAAATTTTTCAAGGTCACCGGGTGAATTAGTAAATTTGAAATTATAATTTGTATCCATAAATAAAAAAACGTTTAATTTTTACAAAAATTAAATATTATTTATAAATTTAATACTTTTACAGGATATTTATTATATAATTTGGATGATGGGGGTAAAAATGGAAACAAAAATTATGGATTGTAACAAAATAAATAATCTGGCAAAAGAAGTCCTCGATATTGAGGCAAATTCAATCCTGCGCTTAAAAAATTCAATAGGCGAAGAATTTGATAAAGCAGTAGAAATTTTATATAATTGTAAGGGACGTGTAATTGTTACCGGAATGGGCAAATCCGGTCTTATCGGGAGAAAAATTGCCGCAACACTTACATCCACAGGTACTCCTTCATACTTTCTGCACCCTGCAGAAAGCACACACGGTGACTCCGGTATCATAACAAGAAACGATGTTGTTATAGCAATTTCAAACAGCGGCGAAACACAGGAACTTCTTAATCTGCTTCCGTTAATAAAAAGATTTGGGGTTACAATGATAGGAATGACAGGTAAATTGAATTCTACTCTTGCACATTCATCTGACATAACTCTTGATATTTCAGTTGAAAAAGAAGCCTGTCCGCTCAATAAAGCACCAACAGCAAGCACAACAGCAACTCTTGCAATGGGTGATGCCCTTGCAATATGTCTCCTTAAAAAACGAGGTTTCTCGGAAGAAGATTTCTTAATTTTTCATCCATCAGGCGCACTTGGCAAAGGTTTTACATACAAAGTCGCCGATCTTATGCTTACGGACCTAGAAAAACTGCCCATAGCAAAAGAAACAGACTCCTTTGCAGACGTTATAAAACTAATATCGGAAAAGAAACTCGGCATGGCTATGATTGTAAACGATAAAGGCATCTTAACCGGAGTCTTAACAGATGGTGATATAAGAAGAACTCTTATTAAATACCAAAACATAAGACCGCTTCTTGCAAAAGATGTTATGTCAGTAAGTCCTAAATATATCTCTGCAAAAGATTATGGCGCAAGCGCATTGAATCTTATGGAAAAATTTTCGATTACAGCCCTAGCTGTAGTAGATTTAAAGGGCAAACCGGAAGGAGTTATTCATATTCATGACTTGTTGAAAGCAGGTGTTGCGTAAATGTCTATTAAACTTGCAGCTTTTGATGTCGATGGTGTATTAACTGACGGAAGTCTGACTTTTGATGAAAACGGACATGAATACAAAACTTTTAATGCAAAAGACGGTCAGGGGATTGTAAATCTTAATAAAACCGGAATAATAACAGCAATAATTACTGCTCGCGAAAACGGTACAGTAGCCTGTCGCGCCAAAAATCTAAATATAAAAGAACTTCATCAGGGATGTAAAAATAAAATAGCCGTCATTGAGCAAATTATGCAAAAATACAACCTGACTTTTAATGAAATTGCTTATATGGGAGATGATTTGCCTGATATTTGTGTACTTGAAAAAGTAGGCTTAAAAGGCTGCCCTGCAGATGCTGTTGATGAAGTTAAGGATATTGCAAATTTTATATCATCCAAAAATGGCGGACGCGGAGCTGTTAGAGAATTTTGTGATTACATATTGAAAAAGGGGATATAATAATGTTTGAAATTAAAACACAAGCATTTTTTGCTGCTGCTCATCATCTTTTAAATTACGAAGGCGAATGTGAAAATCAGCATGGGCATAACTGGATGGTTGAAGTTTTTGTAAAAGGAAATACTCTTGATAAAAGCAACATTTTAATTGATTACAAAGTTTTAAAACGGGAATTAAAAACTGTTTTAGATATGCTTGATCATAAAGATCTAAATGCTCTACCGGAATTTCAAGGAGAAAGCCCGTCTAGTGAAATGATTTCCATGTTTATATATAACAAACTTAAAGAAAGAGTAGTTCAATTGAGTAAAGTAACAGTGTGGGAAACACAAACTTCATGTTGTTCGTATTTTGAAGAAGAATAGCAAAATAGAAAAGTAATTAACAAAGAGGAAAAATAATGAATTTAATACAAGCCATATTAATGGGGATAGTACAGGGATTGAGTGAATTTTTACCAATATCAAGTTCAGCTCACCTTGTTTTTACATCAAACTTATACAAAGTAATGAAAGGCATTGAAATTGTGCAACATTCAAATGAAGAAGTATTTTTTGATATAATGGTTCATTTAGGTACTCTTGCTGCTGTTCTAATTTTCTTTAAAAAAGATATTTCAAAAATCATTAAAGCAACATGGCATGCCTTAAAAACAAAAAACTGGTCTGATAAAGAGGCAAAACTTGGCCTCTTTATAATTGCAGGCACAGTTATTACTGTAGTTTTTGCACTTCCGATCAATGAAATTGCCGAAAAACTGGTTTATACTCCATCTGTTGTTGGAATTCTGTTATTTATAACAGGCTTTACACTTTTATACAGCGAATATAAATCAAAAAAAATTGAGACAAAAAAAAATGAAGTTAATTTAAAAACATCGATTCTTATCGGTTTTGCACAGGGGTTAGCCGCATTGCCGGGGCTTTCGCGTTCAGGCTGGACTATCGCAACAGGTCTTTTTTGCGGATTGGATAGAATAACCGCTGCAAGATATTCTTTTCTACTCAGTATACCAATTATTCTTGGAGCATCTATGGTCTATCCGCTTATCAAAATAGATTTACACGAAGCCATGCTCTATAACTGGAACGCTATAATAGCAGGTACTTTAGTATCAGGAGCTGTCGGATATTTATGCATTAAATATTTTATGAAATTTATTTCTAAATTCTCGCTCGCGATATTTGGTTACTATTGTATTATAGCAGGAATTGCAGCTGCAATATTTTTTACAATATGCAGTTAAAATTATTGTTAAAAAATGTAAAATTGATTTAAACATACTGTCAAAAAATAATATTTACAGATCTTATATGAATACATCTATGTGTGTGGAGTAAAGATGATTCTACCTATAAAAAACAACGTTAATTGCAGTATTAAATTTTCTGCAGATGGCAGTGAGAAAGAAAAAAAGGTTCTTGAATATAACCATGACACCCTTTTAAACAATAATCCTGCCACAAATGCACGTATAGGTATTGATAAATTAACTAATGCCTTTACAGTTTACCCTGCCAAAGGCCTAAAAGGAAGTAAAAATGCAAACTTCTATGAATTTTTGACAATGGGTGAAGTTCCATATCTTATAGGATCTGCAACACTGATGGCTGTATTTAATGCTGCAACAAAATACTTTGCACCGTTTGCAAGATCAAAAGCAGCTCCACTCGGGAACAAAATGGCACTCGGTGTTGTTTTTTATGCATTAGGAAAAAGTATTTCAAAATCCTTTATTAGTACACCGGTTAATTTATTAACAGGAGTTGATACAGAACGCCCATATGCAAAAGTTATTTATGAACTTCCCGATGATGTTAATGATACTGATATAATAAGCATTGAACACCATAAAGTTTTTGAAAGTGTAGAATTTCCTCGCTGGGATTTATTGTATGGCGATGAAACTAAAGGAGAAAAACGTAACTTTAGATACGACAAAATAGCAAAACGTCTAGGAATGGGACATGACCTTAAAGATTCCGATCAGGAAGTAAAACCAAGAATTAAAGAAATTATTATAAAAACAAGTCTTGCAAAAAATATTTCTTCTTATTTATGGGCTGCAACCGGTGTTGCACTGGCTTTCCAGAAACCATGGGAAAATTATTTCAATGTTATGACCTTTAAATTCTGGAAGGGTAAAGAATTTTTGAAATCACTTCAATCATTCAAAAAAAGCTTTGTACAAAGTGCAAAAGCTTTGTATAAAGGAGAAGGCGCAGGTATTACAAAACATGCCGGAAAAATTCTTCTCGGCGCGTCTGTTCTTTCAACTATAATTGGGGTAGCAAATGCAGTTTCCAGCTCACAAAAACCTTCAAAAATTGATGCAGCTGATGTAATAAAAAAAGATGACAGGTACGTGGTAAATTAATATGACAACAGGCTTAATTCAAAATTACATAGCAGACAGAATGCCAAAGGGGCATGTTCAAAATAAACGGAATAAATCTGAAGAACATGGACAACCTAATAAACCCATGCCTTACTTCAATATCCGCCACGAACTTGATAATAAAACATTCATAAAACCACTGGAAGGTAAAGGCAGACTCCTTAACGAAAATATTTTTAATGCTCCTGCAATAATGGTAAAAGATGCTATCTATGATGCGAAATCTTTAAAACATGCTGTAGCCGGTAACGCTAATGACCATGAACTCGGTAGAATTAACGATATAGGTCTGAAACTAGGCGGACTTGCAATTGCTGGATATTTATTTACAAAAAAACAAACTCCGATGACTAAGGGGATGGAATTTATAGGTCTTGCATCTTTTCTTGCATCAATGGCTATATGGCCCAAAATTGCAATTCAGCTTCCTGCATATTTAATTCACGGAATAAATGTACAAAAACAATATGAAGACAGTTTTGGAAGAAAAAAATCTTTCTATCAAGATCCTCAATTTATTCCATGGGATTTATACTCTGATGAAGAAATCAAAAAAATGGGCAACAGATTAGGAGTCCCTAAAGATATACCAAACAGACGGGACGCAATTCAAGAAAAAATGAGAAAAATTGCAACCCAGAATAACACACTATGGATGCTTACTGCAGGTTTTGCAACTCCTATTATGAGTGCACTAATCTGCAATCAAACTGAGCCTTATCTGTCTAAATATCTTGACAAATTGCAAAATAAAAAAGCAGACAAAATTATATCTAATCTTGACAAATATTCTGAAAAATATAAAACAAATGAAATAAGTAAAAATCTTGAAAAAATTATAGATCTGTACAGAGATAAACCTGTCAATGCAGAATTGAAAAAACTGCTTAATCAGACATTCACAAACGGAATGGATCTGGTTACGGCAGAAGGCGTAAAAGCAGATCTCAAAATGCTGCTTGATGACACAACCTATGAAATTGATGAAAAAACAGCTAAGGAAATAAGCAAAAATTTGAGAGAAAAATTATCCGAACAAAATTTTAATAAAGAATTTATCAGACAGATCATCCCGGATGAAGATAAAATGATTCAAATATTTAAAGAAAATCATTTTATGAATCAAAAAACAGCAGAAAAAGATCTTGGTACTATAAGTCAAAAAATTCTCTTTGTAATACGAAATAACGTCTTATCATATAATGAATCCATGCCTGAAGGGAAAAAAGAAGACTTAAACTATATAATAAAACTTCTTGCTAATAATAAAGAGAAAAACCATCCGATTAAAAAGGCTTTAAAAAAGGTCAGTGGAAGTATATTTAACTCTAGAATTATAGAAACTTTAAAAAAGGTAGCATCTTTAATGGATGATTTTAGAGCTAAAACAAATTCTCTTGACGAATATGCCTGCATAAAAGTTGGTGCAGCACCAGAGACAGTCATTGCCAATTACTGGACAAACACACAAAAAGATCTCTTGAAAATTATTGGAATATCAAAAAAAGATATAGAAAAAACGCATTTTGATATTGGTGTAATAGGAAAACTTGTAAGAAATAAATTCGAAAAAATTGTATCCGACAAAAAGACTTACCTTGAAGTTATGGATAAAATTGCACAAAAAATTTCTGAACTTGATACTTTAATTAAACCAAGCGATATCTCGGCATCTTTATTGCGAAACGGTGGTGATATGCCACAAGGAGGCGCTAAAACAGCCTACGAAAGTACAGTTGATGCGGTATTTAACCGTTTTGCAAAAGCTATTAATAAAACCGGATTTAAACAGACTGCTAAAACTGTTGCCGGTGTTAATCCTAATGATAATGTTGGCACACTTAAAAATTTACAAAAAGCTTACGCATCAGACAGACTACTAGGTGTAAAAAGTTCATTTTTACGTCTTTATAATACTCTTTACTTCTACAGACGCGTTGCGGAAAAACCTAATGATTTTGAATATCTGCAATACTACACAAGAGAAGGAAAAGAAGAAATTATTGAATTCTGCAAACAATTCCTGATTGATGGACATTCGTCTGATTATGCAACAAAATTCTATATGCCAAGAAATCCACATCCGTCAGAAGACAGAACACCTCTTGAAGTAAAAGAAGGTAAAATCGTAAACGCATACTACGGAAAAACAGAAGAACTCGCCGATATCGCAGGTGATAAATACTTCTATCAAGATATCATGCGTACTTTATTTGAAACGGAAATTGATGATGAATTATCGAATATTCTTGATAAACACTTATTTATAAAAGAAGAATTTGAAAATTACAGATCATTAATATTAAATAAAATAGGCGGTGAAAAATACTTTGCAAAACCGCGTCATATGGTACGCCCAGACAGCCATGCCGGTTCTGAATTGAAATTCAATCTAACAGGTATTGCAATGGATGAATTTTTCTATAAAGCTGCACAGCAAACTTATAATACAAATAAATGGCTTAAAATGTTCGCAGGCTTCGGCGCCGGACTTTTGGGCGTAACAGTTCTTACTCAATTCTTCTTTGGTAAAATGAAATACAACCGGGAAACAGGTAAAAAACAATGATTAACTCCACAAACTTACTGACAATGAAATTACATGAGATTCAGAATTATGACCGGTTACAAAACAAACCGGCAGTTGCCAATCCTGGTATTAATAACAGTGTGAATTCTGGATTAATTAGTAAATATTTGGATAATCTTGCACTTATGAATACACCTAAAGTGCAAAAAAATGAAAAAACTGCCCCGGTAAACTACCACAACGATCTAAGAACTTTATTTCAAAATAACGAAGCCAAAATTTTAGCTATAGTTCCAAGAATATTTAACGCAAAGGATTTAAACGGAAATGACTATATTGACGGCAATGAACAACACGGGACATTTCTAAATGCAATAGACAGACTTGACGAAGTAAAAGCACAAGGATTTAATACATTACATGTTCTGCCTATAAGCACCCCCGGAAAGATTAAAGCAATGGGAACAGCAGGTTCTGTCTATGCTCCGAAAGACATGCTTGAAATTGACCCGATGCTTGTAGATAAAAATGACCCGAGAAGCGATAGAGAACAATTTAAAGCATTTATAGATGAATGCCACAAGCGCGGGATTCGTGTAATGCTTGATTTACCAAGTTGTGCTTCTTATGAGATGTTTTTGAACATGCCGGAACTTATGGCAATTGAAAAAGACGGTCTTGCAAAAACTCCTCAAGGCTGGAACGATATCAGAATGCTCCAGCCATGGGAAGATGAAGGCAAAAGGACTTTGAACCCAAAACTTCTTGAATACCATAAAAAATTTGTAGATATGTGTATTGATCTTGGAATTGACGGTATAAGAGCAGACGTTGCAAGAACAAAACCGGTTGAATTCTGGGATGTAATTATTCCTTATTCACATATGCGCGATCCTGAATTTGCCTGGCTTGCAGAAACTTATACATATGAGGATGCTTCTCCTCAGGCTAACATGCCTTATGACAGGCCTGAAGATTCTTTAAGAGCTGGATTTGACTTAATTTACGGACAATATCATATTTTCCATGAATGGAATAATGCAACTACATTTATGAATTATGTAAAAGACCAGCTTGACATGTCTTACAGACTTCCTAAAGGGAAATCTTTAATAGGGTCATTTGCGACACATGATGATATATCACCAATGTTTCACGGAGGAGAAGACTTCTGTAACCTCACAATGGGCTTGCAGGCAACATTACCTATGCTCAATCCATATATTCTTGACGGGTACCAAACCGGTGATGATTACCTTTACTCATATGAAAATAAGTATAATCCTATTACACAAACAGATAATCACGAAATGACGGTTCATAGAGGACGCCTTGATATATTCAATTTGTCAAGAAAACCGGGCGGCACACAACCGGAAATCGGAAAATTTATGACTCAAGCTTTTAAAATGAGAGATAAATATCTTGATGTAATAACCAGAGGTACGTTTATCGAACTTGATAAAATAAATGATAAAAATGATCAGATTATTGCGTACGCAAGATATTACAACGGAAAAACTCTTCTTGTTGTCGCAAATAAAAACATTAATCGTTCTGTTGCATGTAGCATAAAAGTGCCGACTATGAAAGCTGATCAGGAACTAAATAATCTTCTACCCTCTTATGGAAAAGAGAGTCTGCTTCAGGCAAAAGAAAATCAACTCAATGTAGATCTCGGCCCTGCAAGAATTCATGTATTTGAAATCGATACTCCGTATATTGAAAATGCCTGTGATAAAGTGTATAAACAAAATTTATAAAAAGGCACATTAAATAAACAACACGTAAAGATGTAACTTTTTTTACAAACGTTGCATCTTTACTTTGATTTTCAAAAACTTTTGAGTTAAAATATACGGGCAAGGTATAAAACTTTAAATAAATTATCAAAAAGTTTGTACAAAACATTAAAAAAGGTAAAAAATGCTGCAGGAATTTATAAGTTCAAAAATACACAGAGCAACCGTTACAGATGCAAACTTAAATTATGTTGGATCAATTACTATCGACGAAGCTTTAATGAAAGCGTCAAATATCAGAGAATGGCAAAAAGTCGATATTCTTAATATAAATAACGGAGAAAGATTTCATACATACGTTATAAAAGGGAAAGCTAATTCAGGAATGATCTGCTTGAACGGTGCAGCTGCTAGAAAAGCTCAGCCTGGTGACAAAGTTATAATTATTGCATACGGACTTTATAACCCGGATGAACTAAAAGATTACAAACCTACAATTATAATTGTTGACGAAAATAATAAGATTATAAAAAATAACCGGTAATCAATGTATTTATAAAAACATATAATATAAAAAAAGCAAGCTTTGGTTCATTCCCTAAGGCTTGCTTTTTTTATAAGCTATTTTTATCTATAATTTGTGAATTGTAAAGGATAATTATACTTTTCTTCTTTTGATCGAAGCAGCCTTATAATTTCCTGCAACTCATCTTTATCCTTCCCAGAAACTCTTACCTGGTCACCCTGAATTGAAGCCTGAACCTTTTTCTTTGACTCTTTAATATCTGCCACAATCTTCTTTGCCAACTCCTGAGAAAGGCCTTTTTTTAATTTATAAACCTGTCTGACTTTGCCACCAAGCGCATCTTCTACAGGCTGCGGGTCAAGAATTCTTGTGCTTAAATTTCTTTTAACAAGTTTTGATTGCAAAATATCATATATATTACGTAATTTCATATCATCACTAGTTGTTATCGTAATACTTTTATCAACATCAAGTTCAACGGATGAACCTGAATCTTTTAAATCAAAACGCGACGCAACATCACGTTTTACCTGATCAATAGCATTAACAAGCTCCTGTCTGTCAAATTCAGAGACAACGTCAAATGAACAATCCTTTGCCATATTTTACCTCTCTTTCTTATAATCATTACATAGATAATATTTATTATATCATAGAAAAAGTGCAAGATAAATACCTTGCACTCATATTATTTGGGGTTGTATATAATAAATTTCAAGGGGTTGATTTAACTTTAAAGAAATTTACAACAGCGTTCCACTGATTAGATACAAACTTTTTAAATCCACCTGCCCTTGCAATACTCTTTCTAAGAGGCCCAATCCCGCCAAGAGCTAAAATTACGCTTAGAGCAATAAGTATATTTTTTGCAGTATTTTTATCCTGATTTTCCTTGTCTTTTTTTATCTCTAATTTGTCATGGTCAAGCTGTCTTGATATCTGAGTGTTACCCAGTAAAGTTGTATTATACCCGTAAGGTACACCAGTAAATCCAGCAAACGGCATATTTAAATATCTCATTGAACTGTTTACTAGATCCTGATGTGTAACAGGTACATTAAAATCACCGTCTACCATGATAATTTCTCCATTATTAACCCAACCTTTATATTTATATAAAGTATTTTAATCTATAAAAATTTACATTTTTATTAAGAAATGTAAAAAACGAGACTTAGATAAATCAAAGTCCCGTTTATAAAAAATAATAAATTTTTAAATTATTTTGCAGTCTGAACTGTTTCAAAAACAACAGAAAAAGCCTCTGGATCTCTAACAGCCATATCAGCAAGCATTTTTCTGTTAACAGTGATATTAGCTTTTTTGCATGCATTAACAAATCTAGAATAGCTCATACCGCGTTCTCTTACAGCTGCATTTATTCTTACAATCCACAAACGACGCATATTACGTTTTGTGGTTCTTCTGTCTCTGTAAGCGTATTTTAAAGCCTTCATCACAGCAATATTAGCAACTTTAAATATTCTGCTTCTTGCGCCAATAAATCCTTTAGCCAGTTTTAATATTTTTTTATGTCTTTTACGTAATACATTACCGCGTTTTACTCTCATTTACTGCCTCCTATCTCGCATACTTTCTGTAAGGTAACTCTTTTGAAATCAATTTGAAATGTGATTCTGAGATTGAAATCATCTTGAAAATTCTGCGTTTTCTTGAAGCAGATTTGTGTTGAAGTAAGTGGCCAATTCCGGCTTGTCTCCTTACGATTTTGCCTGTAGCAGTAACTTTATAACGTTTTGCTGCAGACTTGTGTGTTTTCATTTTTGGCATTTTGTCCTCTTTCTGTGCACAGCACGGTTAAGTTATAAATAAAAGCTTTTGGCATACCAAAGCCATAAAACTTCTGCATAAATATTATATTACGCAAAAAATCCGTTTGCAAGCATATGTAAAAAATATTAATCAAAGGAAAGTTTCAAACCGGAATAAACTTCTTTTAATTTAACATATTCAGAAAGAATAATTTTAGAATTAAGATCACAGCAATGGCATGGGTAAAAATTCTTAATATTCTGATCTCTTAAGTAAATACCAAGTTCTCTTATTTTATATTCAGTTTTATTACCAAGATAGATACCGCCAATAAAAGTATCAACGCGTGGTTCCTCAGTTACCTTTTTAGCATATTCAATCAAATTTGGCATGCCGACATGAGAGCATCCGGCTATGATTATAAGTCCATTATACGATTTATATACAAGCGCAGTTTCATCTTTATATTTATATTCAGTATTATAATATTTTGGAATTTCGCCCAAGAAAAGAAGTTTAGGGGTAAGCCATTTTGGTTCTCTGGAGTATTCAATTTCAAACACATCACAAAAATTAGCAGTATTTCCAGGAAAGCCAACATTTTCGGCTCTATCATTTAATTTTGGTTCAAAAACATCAGGATGAGCGAGTATTGTTTTTAAGTTAAGACTAATACCAGCTTTTAACATTTTTCTATACAAATCTTCCAGTCTCAATAACCCACCTGAATGATCATTATGACCATGAGATAAAATAATATCAGTCAAATCAGTCAGATCAATTCCAAGCTTATAAGCATTTCTGATAAAAACGTCACTGTAACCACAGTCAAATAATATTTTCTGGTAATCGTTTTCCAGCAAAAACGATAACCCAGGCTCCGCTAAAAGATAATAGTCCGTTTTACAATTGTTATCTACTAGAACAGTTAAATCCATTAATTCCTCACGTCATCTATCAATATTATAACAAGATTTATAAAAAATTGCAAGAATCAATTTTCATGAAATTATTTGAATTTTTACAAATCTACCTTAAATTAATAAATTTAATAAAATTTCTGTATGACAGGAAGATTGACCCCTTTGCAGAATGAACGTTCGGTAAGCCTTACTCCAAGACAACTTTGATAACGTTTAAATTGCATTCTGTAAATTTTTCTTACAATTTGGTTTACAAAAGATCTGTTATATTTTTCATAAATCATTTCAAGCGGCAGATTTTTTTCTATGTACATTTCTATGATATCATCAAGAACTGCATATTCAGGGAGTCTATCCTGATCTTTCTGCCCAGGATGCAGCTCGGCAGAAGGCGCTTTATCTATTATTGACTGCGGGATAATTTCTTTATTCCGATTTATATAATTTGAAAGTTTATAAACATTTGTTTTAGTCAAATCACAAATTAAGTTATAGCCGCCTGCAAGATCACCGTACAAAGTTCCAAAACCCATTGCACTTTCAGACTTATTACCGGTAGATAATAAAAGCATACTGTATCTGTTTGAATAAAACATTAAAATTAATCCTCGTAGACGCGCTTGCAAATTTTCTTCAGCAAGGTCATGGAGTCTTTCACGGCCTTGCATAAATGTATCAAATAATGAAGTGATAGGTTCTTTGATTGTCTTTATTCCTAGATTTTCTGCTAATTTTAAACTGTCAGTTATACTTCCCTCTGAAGAAAACATACTCGGCATCATAATACCAACTACATTGTCAGCACCAAGAGCTTTTACTGCAAGCACAGCTGTTAAAGCACTGTCAATTCCCCCGGACAAACCGAGCACAACTTTTTTAAACCCGCTATTCTCGCAATATTCTTTTAGAGCAAAAGTTGTAACTTTTAAAACCTGTAATTCCACAGGCTCAGTAAGAAAATCAACTCTATTTTCAAAATCAACATTCTCTGCTTTTTCCTCACACAAAGGAAGCTGCATAACAAGCTCATTATTCTTATTTTTCGCAAAACTTCCGCCGGCATAGACATTTTCATCTGCAATTGCAAGAGAATTTATATATATTAAGTTACAACATGTGACAATTCCTTCAACAAATTCCCGGTAAGTATTCATGACATAATATCTGTTTTTTGCAATTATATACAAATCGCAGTCAACATCTTCAATAAAAGTATCTGACACAAAAACTTTTTTCTTGCAAATTTCAAAAAAACCAAAATCAGAAACTTCTATAAGGCCATTGCGGATTAAAATATCACCGATTAAAATATTTTGTTTAAAATTTTGATTTGCAATTGTCCTGTAAAATTCCTGCTCTTTCTTTTGGCACTCATCATCTAAAACTAAATCTTTTCCACCCAGCTCTTCCAAATCAGCCTGCGGGAAAATAATTAAATCACAATCACATTTTTCAATATACTTAATTATATTTTTTGCATTAAAAGTAAAATCTGCAGTTTTTAATTTTATCTGTGCAACTACTATTTTCATAAAAATCTGTTACTCCAATTTTAAATAATTAACTTTTTCCCAGCTTAAATCAAGATATTTGACTTTTGAATCAATAAGCTTAACCTGTGGTAAAACAGACGGGATTCTTTCTATTCTCTTGTAGACATTTTCATCCAGCCTTCCAAGTCGTATATCAACTGTTTTAATACTTATAAATATATCATTCGGATTTCTCATGTCAACATATTCTACCGGTTCACCTGAATATGCTTCGATATAGCGTGTGATTTTCAAGATTTGTTTTACTTTATCTAAATTCCACTTGTGATAATCATCCCCTTTATTCCCATAAGATAACACAAGAATTGTCTTTAATGACTTATTCAGTGGTAAAAATTCTCGTCCGATAAGTTTGCCGTCAGTTGTAAAAAAAGCAACAGGGTCTGTATTTACTGCAGGTGAAATTGTAATCACAGGGATTCTTTCGCGCAGAATAATCTGAATTCGTGCAGGAAAAGCGTAACGCCTTATATAAACATCTTCAACTGGAGCAAGCTTCATTATTTCTTTTTTTAACTCATCTGTTCTAGCAAGATAAATTGGTACATTGGGGACATTACTTTTTTTCAACAAGACAAGAATTTTTTGTATCGGAACAATATTATTATTTAGAATTTCAACAGAACTTCCTCCGACATGATTGAAGGCATTTTTTTCCATATACCAGCCGCGGCATTTGGAACAATATACAAGAAGAAATATAAAAAATACTGAAAGGAAAAAACGCATAAACGCGCGGAAGCGTTCCTGTTTAATTCGTCCTTTTCTAACAAGACGCTCTCTGCGTTTTTTCTTTACCAGATGTTTTCCGTCATCTATCGGAGGCTGATTAATCCCGTCAGTCTCTTGTGTGTATTCTTCATGTATTGATATTTCCGTTATTTCTTCATCCATTATTTATTCAATCCGGCGCTGTTTAATATTAACAGCACCAATTCATCATAATTTATGCCCATTGCAGCAGCCTGAGCCGGAAGATCGCTTATTACGGTCATTCCCGGAATTGTATTGATTTCTAAAAGATACGGTATATCATCTTTCATCATAAAATCAATTCTTGCAAGCCCTTTGCAGCCGGCTGTTTCAAAAGCTTTAACCGCAACTTCTTTTACATGTTTTGTAACATCTCCGGATAAATTTGCAGGACATATAAAATCTGACATGCCTTTGGTGTACTTGGCTTCAAAATCATACCATTCGGTTTTCGGTCTTATTTCAAGAATTTCAGTGGCAAACGGCTCGCCTTCACATTCCAGTACTCCTACCGTTACGAAAAATCCATCTATAAATTCTTCTATCAAAACATCATCGTTATATTTTAATGCTGTTTCATAGGCAGATTTCAAATCTTCTTTCTTATCAACTTTTGTCATACCAAAGCTTGAACCTTCACAGACAGGTTTTACAAAAAGAGGATAAGTTAAATCTTTAGTCTTATCAAAAAGGTCGTTCCCTTTTCTTACAAAAGCTGATTTTGCCATAGGAATATCTGGATTTGTAGAGAGAATTCGTTTTGTAAATTCTTTGTTCATGCAAAGAGAACTTGCCATAACACCGCATCCAGTATACGGTATCCGTAAAATTTCTAAAAGCCCCTGAATGCATCCGTCCTCGCCGTATTTGCCGTGAAGAGCGTTAAATGCACAGTCATATTTACCTTCTTTTAATTTTAATGCGATATCTTTATCAACAACAACTTTTTCCGCATTTTTAAATCCGAGTCTTTGTAATGCTTCAAAACAACCCTGTCCCGAGCGGAGAGAAACCTCCGCTTCAGATGACATTCCGCCGCAAAGTACGGCAATTTTAGCATTTTTATCTATTTTTGATACAATATTTTGCATAATTCAGCCTCTTTTTCATTTTTTCCGCCGAGATATCTGACCTCGGGTTTTAATTCTACATTAAATTTTTCTTTTACACGAGAATACATTTCATACATTAATTCTAAAATATCTAAAGATGTTGCATTCCCGTCATTTATAATAAAGTTTGCATGATTTTCCCAAACATGCGCACCGCCGATTTTAAGTCCTTTAACACCTGCCTCATCCAAAAGACGCCCTGCAGAATCTCCTTCTGGATTTCTGAAGGTGCTGCCGCAGTTAGGCAATGTTAATGACGGCTGCTTATTCTGCCTGAAAGATAAATTTTCATTCATTTTTTCCTGAATTTTATCTTGAGATGTTTCAGTAAGTTCAAATTCCGCTTCTAATACGGAATACGGTTTTCTCTGGCAAATTGAAGTCCTGTAGCTGAATTCCATATCAGAATTGCTTAATGTTATGATTCCTGTTTGCGGACAGTAAACTTTAGCAGATTTTAGAACATCAGCAATCATCTGCCCGTGCGCGCCTGCATTCATAAAGACTTCTCCGCCCACGGAGCCTGGGAATGCTATCATAAATTCAAGCCCGCTTAAATCATTTTCTAAAGCCAGTTTTGATAATTTTGTACCTCTGACGCCTGCGCCTGCAATAACTTTATTCCCGTCAAAGTCTATGTTATCCATTTTTTTTGTCAGAATAACTGCACCGTCGTATCCGTCAGATGATACAAGTACATTGGACAGGTTGCCTGCAACAAAGGCATCGGGCTCTTTTTCTATTGCCTGAATAAATTCTTCAACGTTTTCAGGAAAATATATCCTTGCAATCGTTCCGCCGATTTTGAATGAAGTTAAACTTTTTATTTCAAAATTTTCTTTATAATCCAATTTTGACACCTTCTTTTTCGATTGCTATGAGTTCTTTGCCTAAGTTAGTTATTGTTCCCGCACCAAGTCCGATTACTACATCATTATTTTTTAATTCAGGATAAAGTTTTTTTGCAACATCGCTGATAGATCCTGAAAGATATTCGCAGTTTACTTTTTGTGAAAGTTGTTCTGCAAACTTTTCAGAATTTATACCTTCAATTTCATCCTCTGATGCGGCATAAACATCTGTTACTATTACTTTATCAACATTGTCAAAAGCGTTTAAAAACTCGTCCCACAAATTTTTTAATCTGGTATATCTGTGAGGCTGGAAAACCGCAATAATATTTTTACCGTGCATTCCTTCAGCGGATGACAGTGTTGCTTTAATTTCTGTCGGGTGGTGTGCGTAGTCGTCAAATATTGTTACGCCGTTAAATTCGCCGACTTTTTGAAATCTTCTGCCCATACCGGAAAAAGTTGCAAAATGCGGTTTAACAGCATTGATATCAAAACCTGCCTGATGAAGACTTGCAAGAACCGATAAAGCGTTATAAACATTATGCTTCCCGCGCAGAATAATTTTTAGGTCAGTTAAAAATTTCCCCTTGTAATAAATATCAAACGTTGTACAATCCGGTTTAAATTGAATACTTTTAGCCATGTAATCAGCATCGGAAAGCCCGAACGTCAATACCTTATGACTGTGAAGGCTCATTGTTGCAGAACAGTCTTTATTAACAAGAACAACGGCACTTTCCGGAATATTTGAAATAAATTTTTCAAATGTCTCAAGTATTGATTTTAAACCGTCTTTATAAAAATCGAGATGATCTGCTTCCAAATTATTGATAACACAGACATTCGGTGAATATTTAACAATTGTGCCGTCGCTTTCATCTAACTCGGCACAGAAAAATCTTCCGTCTTGAGAATGCGCATTAATCCCGAGCTCAGGAATAATCCCGCCGACAACATAAGAAGGCTTAAGACCTGCTTTTTCTAAAACATAAGATGAAAGTCCGCTTGTTGTTGTTTTCCCGTGAGTTCCCGAGTACCCTAAGAAAAACTTGCCCCATCGTGAAATTTCGGCTAAAATATCAGATCTGTGATAAACTGTTAATCCAAGCTCTCTTGCTCTTAGCATTTCGGGGTTATTTTCGCGAATTGCAGTGCTTGCGACAACAACAGCATCTGATGGCACATTTTCAGCCTTTTGTCCTATATAAACTTTAGCCCCCAAATCTCTTAATTTTTGAATATATTTACTGTCAACTATATCAGAGCCTGAAACATCGCATCCGTTTTCCAGAAGATACTTTGCGAGTCCGCTCATTCCTACACCGCCTATTGCGATAAAATAATACTTTTTA
>CALVCJ010000032.1 GCA_944326015.1 Candidatus Gastranaerophilales bacterium | reverse complement strand
ATGTAACAAAATTGTCATTTTGTTACTAAATATGTAACGTTTTGGATGAGTAATAATTGACAATCAGGTATAAATAATATATTATATAGGTCATATTGGGTTTAATTGGGTATTATTATGCTAGAGAATCTTGATATTAAAATAACTAATCAGATGTTATCAATTATCTCTGAAATTGACGAGTTTAAAGGTTCTTGGAAACTTCTGGGACAAATGGCACCTGAAAAATTACAGGCGCTGAAAAAAGTTGCAACTATAGAAAGTGTTGGATCTTCCAACCGTATTGAAGGGAACAAATTATCTGATAAACAGGTTGAAGAATTGCTTTCAAGGATTAACAAACAATCCTTTGCCAATCGAGATGAAGAAGAAGTTGCTGGATACGCAAAGTTAGCTGATACCATTTTTGAAGATTGGGAAGTTATTCCGTTATCGGAAAATTATATAAAACAATTACATAAAATTTTGCTTGAATATTCTTCTAAAGATGAAAAACACAAGGGCGAATATAAAAAAATATCAAATGCTGTAGCTGCTTATGACAGTGAAGGTAGAGAATTAGGCGTTGTCTTTGAAACCGCAACACCTTTTGAAACACCGTTAAAAATGCAGGAACTTATTGATTGGACTAATAAAAATTTGATTGACAGATTTTACCATCCGTTAATTGTTATTGGAGTTTTTGTAGTTAATTTTTTGGCAATTCACCCGTTTCAAGATGGAAATGGCAGACTTTCACGTGCTTTAACAAATCTTTTATTACTAAAGTCAGGATATTTGTATATTCCGTATAGTTCAACAGAATCAATAATTGAAGATAACAAAGAAGCTTATTACAGAGCCTTAAGACAAACACAAACAACCTTAAATGGTTTGCCGAATTATGAACCGTGGCTAATGTTTTTCCTAAAAACTTTGCAAAAACAAAAAATAAGACTCGAATATAAACTTGAGCATCCGGTACAGAGAAAAGCTTCAAATCTTGATTTGCCGGAAGTTTCTGCAAAAATTATGGAAGTCTTTGAAACTAAAGATCGCGCAACGATTTCAGAGTTATCTGGATTAACAGGTACAAACATTAACACAATCAAAAAACACCTTGCAAACTTGGTTGAAAATAATTACCTGATAAAACATGGCAAAACAAGAGGTGCATGGTATACAAAAAATTAGCAGACATATAAGCTAAATGGTTATATTTGTGATAATATTGTTCTATAAAGGTTAATTATATAGGTAGAAATGAAGCGTATAGAAAGATGTCAAATTTTTACACCTGATGATAAGGTCAATAAATTATTAGATATCATAGGATATAAAAAAGGGTTATTAGGACAAAAATTCCTAGAAAATTCGTGTGGTGATGGATCCGTCTTAAAACATGTAGTTTCAAGATATATTAAGGACGGTATTAGTAAAAAACTTTCGCTAAAAACAATAAAAACTGGGTTGCAAGATGACATTTGGGGCTTTGAAATTGATTCTTCTAAATATAATGATTGTATAAAAACTCTGAATAAAGTTTCAGAATACTATGGGATTTATAATGTAAAATGGAATATTCATGTTGCGGATTTTTTAAAATACAAACTATCTCAAAAGTTTTCGTACATTGCCGGAAATCCTCCATATATAAATTATAGAGATCTTGAACCTGAGACTAGAGAATTTATTAAAAATGAGTTTATTACATGTTCTAAAGGAAAATTTGACTATTGTTATGCTTTCATTGAAAAAAGTCTGAATTGCTTATCTGATAATGGTAAACTCTCTTATCTTATACCAAGTAGTATTTTTAAGAATGTTTTTGCAGAAAAACTTAGAGAGTTTATTCTTCCTTCAGTCAGTAAAATATACGATTTTAAAACAGAAAAAGTCTTTTCAAAAGCTTTAGTAGCTACATCTATTTTGGTTTGTGAAAAAGGGAAAAATAAAACGCAAATTTTATACAGAAATAAAGAAAATAAAGCTTTCATCAAGATTCCCAAAAATTCTTTAAAACAAAAATGGGTATTTAAAGTGGAAGAAGCAAAAAATAAAACTGCAAAACTAAAATTTGGAGATTTTTTTAATGCTCAAATTTCTATTGCTACTCTGTTAAACAAGGCTTTTATTATAAAACCAGATGTAGGTGCTGTATTAAATTGCTGCATTGAAGAGGATGTTATAAGACCTGCTAAAAGTCCTCGCAATTTAGCATATGCAATAGATGAACAAATTATATTTCCATATTATTACGAAAATGGCAAATTAATGAAATATAAACCAGAAGAATTTGAGAAAAAATATCCTACAGCATTTCAACATTTAAAAAATTTTGAAAATGAATTAGAAAAACGAAATAAAGATACTTCTGCAGAATGGTTTGAATATGGGCGAAGCCAAGCTCTATCTCACTTAAATCAAGAAAAACTTTTAATTTCAACAGTTGTAACGGATAATATAAAGGTATATGAACTTACTAAAGAAGATATTCCTTATTCAGGTATATATATAACATCTAAAAATGGAACATCACTGGAGCAAGCAAAGCAAATTCTTAATAGTAAAGATTTTATAGAGTACGTAAATAATATAGGAATACAAGCCAGTGGAAAATCCTTACGTATTACCCCAAAAGATGTTAATAATTTTGAATTTGATATGGAGGTTGTATAAAATGGAAAAAATTACATATCAAATATCTTCAAGAGCAGCAATATTACTAGGTAGAGAAAGTGTTTCTAAGGTTGATGGAGCAATTATTGAACTTATAAAAAACACATATGATGCTGATGCAAGTTTATGTATCTTAGCTTTTGATACAGAAAATGATGCTATATTTATAATTGATAATGGTATCGGGATGACTAGAGATACTATACAAAATTATTGGATGTTAATTGGCACCGATAATAAAAAAGTTGAATATCAATCTAAAAAGAATCGTATTAAATCTGGCGAAAAAGGTATTGGTCGTTTTGCGCTAGATAGATTAGGTGAAATATGTGAAATGTACACAAAACATGAAGAATCTAGCAAAACTATATATTGGAAGACCAATTGGAAAAATTTTGAAGAATCAGGGAAAGTTATAAATGAAATTGCAGCAGATTTGGATTATTTAGATAAAGATATTAGGCTTTATATTCCGGCATATATTGTAAAAAGTGTTGATAGTGTAAACGAAAGTATTTTAGATAATTTTAAAACAGGAACAATTTTAAAAATAAGCAAATTACGGGATAAATGGACAAACAAGTCAATCGAAAAAATTATTAATATGTTATCCTATGTGATGCCAAATAATAATTCACAAGATTATAATTTATATGCAATTTCATCCATTGGTAGCGAAGCTTTATTAATTGAAAATGAAATGATTAATGAGTTTGATTATAAATTGAAATCAACTTTTGATGGTGAAAAATTTACCATAGAAATGTGGCGAAATGAATTTGATATTTCAAAAATTCCAGATGATATATTTGGTTTAAAAGAATTTAGTAATTATCCATATCAAAAAAAGGATTTTGAGAATGGAATTATTCATTTGGAACTTTCAATAGAGGAAATAATCAATAGTAGTGATACAAATATCGTTGAAACTGTAAAAAATATAGGACCTTTTTCCTTTGAGTATGTTTTTTTGAAGGCAAATACAACGGAGGATTATAAGGAACTCTATTATTACAAAGAAACAAATAATAAAAGAAGATCTTGGTTGGCAAAAAATGCAGGAATTAGATTATATCGTGATAACTTTATAATAAGACCTTATGGAGATATTAATTCTGATTCTTTTGATTGGATAAATTTAGATGCAAGGAAAGCTAGTAGCCCTGCTGGTTTGTCACATCCAAATGGCAATTGGCGTGTTCGTAATAACCAAGGATATGGTTCTGTTTTTATTTCAAGGGTGTATAATTCTAGAATTCTTGACAAATCTAGTAGAGAAGGAATTATTGATAATGAGTACTTTACAATGTTTAAAAAGGTCCTTACAGATATTATAGGAGTATTTGAAAAAGATCGTCAATACATTGCAAGACAATTCAAAAAATATAATGACAAAATAAATGATAATGAAAATAAGAAAGAAGAAGGCCGAAAATTAGCAAAGAAACTTGTTAAAAGCAATAACAATTCAAAATCTCCAAAACAAGATTCTGATGAACAAACAGAAGAATCTTTCAATGAAAAAGATGGTCCAAATGATAATTCAAAATTAGCAGAAGCACTTTTATTAATTGATCAAGAAAAAGAAGATTTGTTAACAGAATTAAAATTATTACGTTCTTTGGCTACTAATGGTTTAGTTACAACTTCTATTGTTCACGATTTGAGTGGTTTAAATTCTGAACTAAAAAAGAGAGCTGATAGATTCAAATACGTAATTACCAAAGGTGACACCAGAATGATTAATAATTATTTGGAAGACCTAAATAGAAATGATTTATTTTTAAACTCTTGGATAAATGTCGTAATAACACAATTGAAACAAGATAAACGTAAACGCAAATTAACAGATATATATTTAACAATTAAGAATTTAGAATTAATAATATTACCATTGTTAGAACAAAAAAATATAAAAATAAATATTGTAGGAGAAAAAAATACTACGTTAAAAAAAATATTTACAATTGATATTGAAAGTATTATATGCAACCTTATAATAAATTCCATTGAAGCATTCAAAAATACGAATCAGGAAAATAGGGATATTTATATTGAGATTACAAATATAGGTGAATATATAAAGATAAACTATAAAGATAACGGTCCAGGAATCTCTAAAAAATATAAAAATCCATATGATATTTTTAATTTTGGAGTTACAAATAAAATAGATAAAAATACGGGTGAAATAATTGGTACTGGTTTAGGTATGTATATTGTTGCAACTACAATAAACGAATATAATGGAAAATATAATCTTGTCAATAATGAAGATGGATTTGAAATTGAAATATTACTTCCACAAGAAAGGAAAGAGAATGGAAATATTTAATATTGCTATATTAGATGATAATAAAAGTAAGATAAATACAATAGAAGTATTGTTTATGCAACAAAATGATAAATCTACAAATTT
The DNA here is from genome assembly GCA_944326015.1 of Candidatus Gastranaerophilales bacterium. Lineage (GTDB taxonomy): Bacteria > Cyanobacteriota > Vampirovibrionia > Gastranaerophilales > Gastranaerophilaceae > Stercorousia. Next base: position 15,988 of record CALVCJ010000032.1, on the reverse strand, counting down.
GTATGATGAAAGGTATGCAAATTATCAATTAAAATTAATACCTATTGATGTAGAAAAGTCATATGATGAAATAATTAGTGAAATAATTCAAAATAAATTTGATGCTATAATAGTAGATTATGATTTTTCTTCTTTTGCTAAAACAACAAATAATGGTGTTTATGCCGCAAAAAAAATACAAGAAAAATTTTCAGAATTCCCTTTATTTATATTAACTGCTTATGAAGAGCGGTTATTTAAAAATGAGGTTTTTGATGCGTATCAAATATACAATTATGATAATTATATAAATAACGAAGTTGTGGCAAAAGAATTCCATTCCCATATAATTGAACAAATTTTAAAGTCTAAAAAGCAATTAGAATTATGGGAAAAGGAATTAATAGAACTGTCTAAGTCTCCCGAAAAAGATATTAATGCTCAAATATCATCCAGAATAATAGAATTAAATGATAAATTAGAAAAAGCTCTTGATGGAGAATATTCATTACCTACAAAAATTAAAGAAGATTTATATTCAAACAAATTGGATAAATTGTTAAAACAGGCTGATAAATTATTAGAGGGAAAATAATTGAAAAATATACATAAAATTAAGCCAGAAAGATCAAAAAGTGGTCAAGGATTGTCCTATAAAAATCCCAAAACAAAACTACAATTAGCAAAAGATTTTCATCATTGTTGTGGATATTGCGGAGATGCGCATCATTATACTGGAGGCATAAAAAGCTATCATATTGATCATTTTGCTCCAAAAAGTAAATTTAAAGAATTAACGGATTATTATGGAAATTTTGTATATTGCTGTCCATATTGTAATCTATCAAAAAAAGATAAATGGATTGGCAAAACCCCTTCTGAAAATATTGTTGATGGAATAGGATTTGTTGACCCTTGCTCTTTAAATTATTCTGACCATTTATATAGGACTGAAGATGGAAGTATTACTTATAGTACAACAATCGGACAATATATGTATTATGAACTAAAACTATATTTAGAACGACACCGAATTTTATATCAATTAGAGGAATTAAAAGACAAAATTAATAAAATAAAACAAAAAATTGAAATTAATAGAGATTTAGGATTAGATACTCGTGAATTAACTGAAATGCTAAGTATATTATATGAGGCTCATTTTTATTATTATAGTTCTTTTTGTGAAGAATTGGATTCAGCTATACAATAACTGTATTAAAAGCAACAGGAGCAATAAAATAATACAATCTCCATCTCATAGTTAATTAAATCTTGTACTTAGTGTTAAATTACAGAAGTTATGTTTCTGTTAGCCTGTAGGTTGGGGTTTCTACCCAAACAAAAATTTTGTCAGTTAATAGTAAAATGTTCATAAACGATTTTTGAAATTCCGCTTATTATTTCGGCATTCTCTTTATCTGTCAGTTTTGAATTTTTAATCATTACCACAATATAATAGATTTCCCCATCGGGCAAAAGTACATATCCTGCATCATTATCTGCAATTTTAATCCCATTTGAGTACCTTGAGCCGGAACCTGTTTTGTGACATAGGATTATATTTGCAGGCAAGCCTGCCTTAAGTTTATCTTTGCCTGTTGTTGTCTGTTCAAGAATTTTGTGTAAAAAGTTTAGAGATTTTTCTGATAATAAATTTTCTTCGTTAACGTACTTCATGAATTTTATGATATCTTCGGGGTATGCCTTATTTAAGTATTGTTTGCTAGGAGTGGGGTTCATCTCTTTTTCGTTCACGGAGATTTCAATATCTTCAAATCCTAAAGAATGGATAAATTCAGACAATTCGTCTATTCCTCCGCTGTATTCAATTAAAATATCACATGCATTGTTATCACTTTTGCTAATCATATACATTAATAATTCTGCGATACTTATTTCAAAAGGGCAATGAGAATATTTTTTCAGCATAGGACTATACAAGCTTTTATCAATCATTTCCGCAGTGATTGTAATTTTTTTATCCTGAGAAATCTGTTTTTGTTCCAATCCGGTTAAAACTTTCACCGCAACGAAATATTTGAAAACGCTTAAAAGCGGATATTTTTCATGGTTATTAGACCAAATCTTATCATTTTTAATGATTGCAACTCCGGCATTAGTATTTTTTTCGGTTAAGAATTTTTTAAGCTTAAGTAGGAGACTATTATTATAAATAAAAATACACGCAACAAAAAATAAAATAGTAATAATAAATATTTTAATTTTTAACATAACAACTATCTTTTATTCTCTTACGTGTTCAAGTGCCATTTCCAGAACAGTTCTTACGTGGTGGTCACTGAGTGAGTAAAAAACATTTTTCCCGCGCTTTTCTGCCTTAACCAGTTTTGCGCTGCGTAAAATTTTTAATTGATGCGATACTGCTGATTTTGTCATATTCAATAGACATGCCAGATCGCCTACGCACATTTCACTTTCTTCAAGCGCCCACAATAATTGTATTCTTGTGCTGTCGCCCATTAATTTGAAAAAATCGGACAAATCGTAAAGAATAGTCGTATTAGGCATTTTAGGTTTTACTTTATTGATAATCTCTATATTTAAGGCTTCCATACTCTTATAATAATTGAATATGTGTTCAATTGTCAAATTATTGTAAATTTTTATTAAAAATAGGGGTTTTAGACTTGACAGTTGAACAGTTGTTCAATTATAATATATATAGATAGCCAATGAGGAAATATAAATATGTGCGATTGTCATGAACATCATCACGGAGACCACAAGGAGCATAGCAGTAATAACAATACGTTAATGCGTGCGGCAATAGCGTTGCTGTTATTTGCCGGCGGGTTCAAGTTTAGGTTGTTATTTTTTATTGCATACCTGATTGCCGGCGGGGATGTATTATTCAAGGCTGCTAAAAATATTACTAAAGGACGGGTATTTGATGAAAATTTTTTGATGTCGGCAGCCACGGTCGGCGCTTTAAGTATCAGAGAATATCCAGAAGCCGTAATGGTAATGATTCTGTATCAGGTTGGGGAATACTTTCAGCATAGAGCTGTTGAAAAGTCCAGAAATTCAATTAGTGAACTTATGGATATAAGACCTGATTATGCAAATTTAAACGGGCAAAAAGTTTCTCCGCAAGATGTAAAAATCGGAGATATAATAACCGTTAATCCCGGTGAAAAAATTCCTCTTGACGGTGTTATCGTTGAGGGGCACTCTTCTGTGGATACTTCTGCACTTACAGGAGAATCTGTGCCGCGCTTAGTAAATGCCGGTGATGAGGTTGCAAGCGGCTGTATTAATTTAAACGGTTTGTTGAAAATTCGGGTTACGAAAGAATTCGGAGAGTCAACGGTTTCTAAAATTTTGGAACTTGTAGAGCACGCATCTTCTAAAAAAGCACGGACTGAAAATTTTATAACCAAATTTGCAGGCTATTATACACCGGCTGTGGTGGTATTGGCTGTGGGAATAGCATTGATACCTCCTTTATTTGTTGCCGGCAACTGGCTTGCAAGGGCATTGACCTTTCTTGTAATTTCTTGCCCATGTGCGCTTGTTATATCAGTTCCGTTGAGTTTCTTCGCCGGAATCGGCAGTGCTTCAAAAAACGGTGTTCTTATAAAAGGCAGCAACTATTTAGAATTACTTGCCAAACCTGATACAGTTGTTTTTGACAAAACCGGAACATTGACAAAGGGAACTTTTACCGTTAGAGAAATTCATTCTGAAAACAATGACTTGCTAAAATATGCAGCGTATGCGGAGAGTGCATCTTCACACCCTATAGCCGCTGCAATTCGTGCGGCTTACGGTAAGGAAATTCCGGAGCAACATGATATTACTGAAATTGCGGGCTATGGTGTCAGAGCTGTTATTGACGGAAAAGAAGTGCTTGCAGGTAGTGCAAGATTAGTTAATGTTGAACCTGTGGACACAGACGGAACTGTTGTTTATTTATCAATTGACAAAAAGTATGCCGGCTACATTGTAATTGCAGACGTGGTAAAAGAAGATTCGGCTGCTGCGATAAAAGAATTGAAGTCGTTAAGTATAAAGACCGTAATGCTAACCGGAGATTCTTCCGCCACCGCGCATAAAGTTCAGGAGAAACTTGGAGTCGGAACAGTTTATGCAGAGCTTTTACCTGAGGATAAAGTAAACAGGCTTGAAGATATTATGGCTAATGCAAATGGCAGTGTAATTTTTGTCGGGGACGGCATTAATGACGCACCTGTATTAACCCGTGCCGATGTTGGTATGGCAATGGGCGGACTTGGTTCTGATGCCGCAATAGAGGCTGCCGATGCCGTAATTATGGATGACAGCCCCGAAAAAGTTGTTACTTCAATTAAAATTGCAAGAAAAACAATGTGTATAGTTAAACAGAATATAGTATTTGCACTTGGTGTGAAAGCTATATTTCTGCTGCTCGGAAGCTTTGGAATGATGACAATGTGGGGCGCGGTATTTGCCGATGTTGGTGTTGCTTTACTTGCAGTTTTGAATTCCTTGAGAACCCTGAAAAAGTAATAAAAAAGACAGGTCTAATTTTTCAGACCTGTCTTTCAGTTTTTTATTGAGTTCTATTTCATTTCTATTAGTTTATATTTGCGGACTCCGACGCCTAGAGCCTCTGCAGCTTCTACTGTGTGTATTCCGTGTCTGGATTCAATTCTTTCAATCAGGGATGCTTTTCCTTTATCTTTTGAATTGTAAACTAAATCCACACAAGCCTGATCAAGGGCAACCGGATCGTCTGATGCAAGAATACCGATATCTGCTATTTCAGGTTCTGCCGGATTATTGTTGCAATCACAGTCGACTGACATTCTGCGCATTACGTTTATGAATGTGATATTACCTTTCATATAATCCATAACTGATTTATCTGCGTCTGCCATTGCCTCTAAAAATTTGTCCTGTTCGCAAGTCCAGATATCTTCAGGTTTACCTGCTCCGTGAATATATGCTTTCCCGTATGAGGAGGCAACTCCTATTGAAAGATTTTTTAAAGCTCCGCCAAAGCCGCCCATCTGATGACCTTTAAAGTGCGAAAGCACCAGCATTGAGTTATAATTTTTCAGATGCGAACCTACATAATTAACTTTAATTTGTTTTCCATTTTTTACGGGAAGTGCCATCTGACCCTCTGAATCCATAATATCTACTTTCGCAATTTTGTCAAAACCATGTTCTTTAATAGCTTCGATGTGTTTTTCTGTGGTATTTCTTCTGCCCTCATAGGCTGTATTACATTCTACAATGGTACCTTTTAAATGTTTAACAATCGGCGCAACAAATTCCGGCGGTAAAAAATTATGCCCGCCCGGCTCTCCTGAATGTAATTTGACGGCAACATTACCTGTTAAATTTTTTCCGTTTGTTTCGTAAATTTTTATAAGTTCCAGAGGCGTGATGTCATCAGTAAAATACACAATAGCCGTCTCCGGATGAAGTTTTTTGTATATCAAGCCGTAAGCCTGTGTCGCATTTTCAGCATTTTTAGTTAATTTTTCAAACGGACAAATGTCGGTGTTATCTTTATTTTTTATTTCGTTAACAGCTTTTTTATACTCATATTTTATGTTGTTCTTTTTTAATATTTCAATTGCAGGTTTTGATATAGTATCTGCATAAACATAATCTGCATCTCCGTAAACATACAGGTATGCGGCAGCGCGTCCGACTGTTTTATCAAAAACGAATGTATCATCAAAGTCATCATTTTCAAGATATGAAACAAGCGGAGTTAAACCGTGCTCCGTGGACGTTGTCGTTTGTCCGTCTTTATAGATAACAAGTGACACGCTTTCCAATTCTTTTATAAGTTTTGCTTTTGTTGCTTTAGACAGAGTATCTTCCCCGCAATAACCCTGTGCTGTTGTAAACATAAAGATTAATCCTGCAAGAAGCATCAAACCTAAAAATTTTTTCATACAGCCCCCTTTCTTTCGTAATATATTATAATTATATCATAATGTTCGCATCAAGAAATTTAATTTAAAGCTTTTTATCAATAAACCATTCAATAAGCGGTCTTTTTTCTCCAAATTTAAATTGAAAAGTATCTTCAAAATCCTTGTCTGTGAGATATTCATAGCTTACATTAAATCCGAGAGGTTCTTCCGGAAACTCGCGATTTTTAACCTTTTCTTCCGAAACTTTATGTGTTTGCAAATCTAAGACATTTGCATAATTCAACCCCTCAAAGCAGCAGAAGGGGACGCTAATTTTGCCGTCAGTATTCTGTGTCATAAGTCCGAATGCACGGCATATTATTCCCCTGTAAGGATAGGCGGAGCAATTATCATCTATTAAAAACGGACAATTGTAACGGAATTCTTTTTTGTTGTTAACAGACTCTCTTAAGCTCAGAATATTTTGAATATTTTTTGATACAGTGTCCTGCGTCTTTGCATCGGCAGAGTTTAAAAATCCATTCAACAGATAGACCATTTCAATTCTGGATGTAGGAATTTGAGCCATTTTGCAGCATTTGCTGCAGCCCTTTCTGCATTGAATATACGGTTTCTGGCTGTTAAAAAATTTTGTCAGTTTACTGTCTATAAAATTCAGATATTTTTGATAGTTTTCAAGCATAGTCCAGAAAAATTTTATTTCCAGTTCTTATAATAAATAAAAATTACCGGTCATACAATAACCGGTAATTTATTTATTATAGATATAAAAAAGACCCGTGATTCCAACGGGTCTTTTTTATAAAACGCTTAGTTATAAAGCGGAGCAAGTTTTGCTGATTGCTGCGGGATAACACCCTCTTCAATTGATTGATATACTCTGTAATCAATTACAGGGAAGCAATTGTCAATGCTTTCAATTTCTTGAAGTTTAGCGTCATCAATATTACCGCTTTCAATCATATCCGCGATAAATTCAAATCTGTCAACGTGTTCTCTGAATCTGTCTGTTGCATAATCTTTTGCCTGCCATGTTGTAATTAAGAACGGCCAGTCTGAACTTTGTAGCAGCAGGTTTTCTCTTGCAAGCTGGTTCAATGCTCTGTGCAGAAGTTTATCTTCCGGAATATCCGGATATTTATCCGCAATTGCATTGATACGTTTTTCGCAGGAGTGGATAATCGGCCACATCCATTCTGTCAAATGGTTTTGCCATACATAGAAGTGTCCGCCCTGTCCCCATGAGCTTTCAGGGATTTGAATTGCTTCTACAGGAGGATGAGTATGAACATATTCACCTGCTGTCATTCTTTCAACTTCCGGCAGGTATGTGTTGAATTTCTTGATTACCTGTTTAATAAATTCAACACCTTCAAACCACCAGTGTCCGAATAATTCTGTATCAAATGATACCATTACAAGACCTTCTTTACCGTTGTGTGAATTTTTATAATCATTCAGCAAGTGGTAAATAAGAGTTGTATAGTGGTCAGAGTTTTCGTTAACTTTATTCAAAGCAAGCACCGGATCATAGAGCATTTTGTCACCCAGATCTGTAGTAGGTGAAGTAATTCTCCAGTAATGCATGCCTGATTTGTCATCTTTTTTGTGGAATTCTCTGAAGCATCCGTCTCCCGGGTAACCGTCAGCGGCAGACCAAACCTGATAACCTGCTCTGTCATTTCTGCCCATAACTGCAACCTGAGCATCAGGCAGCCAGTAAGCTGAATATGTATCATAACCTGTGGCAGCTCTTTCAGGAAGCGGAATGTATTCAATGTTTCCGTAAACACCGATTACACGTCTGTTTCCGATGGAGTTTCCGCCCTCAATAACGTGAGATTCAGTAAAGAAATATTCGATGCCGTTATTTTGAAGAGTTACTTCAATAGCCGGTCTCCAGTGTTTTTTGCCGTCTTTGCCTACGTATTCGTAACCTTGTCTGTAAGCACATTCAGGCAGCCAGCATCCGATTGCTTTTTTGCCGAAAAGACGTTTTGTTGTATCTGAACCAACTTTGAATTGAGCATTCAGGTTGCTGTCTGTTGCAAGCAACGGAGAAAAACCGTGGGTTGCTCCTGATGTAGTGATTTCAATACAACCTAAATCCTGATATTTTTTGAACTGTGCAATCAAATCCATGCCATATTTATTTACGAATGAATCTTTGATATGGTTAAACCAGTCAAAATAGTATTTTGCAAGATATTTTAAGTGTTGGGAATGTGCCACTTTCGGATCAGGGTATCTGTCTAAATCTTTGGAAACAGATGCTATTCTGGTATCAAGATATTTGACAAATCCTTGTTTCAGGTGTTCATCGTTTAGCTGTTCAGCTAATATCGGGGTTATACCGACAGTTAATTTTGCCTTAATGCCTTCGTCGTACAGTTCTGAAATAGCGTTCAAAAGAGGAACGTAAGTTTCTGCCATACATTCATAAAGGTTTTCTTCCCCGAAAGGCCACATGCCGGCTTTTCTATAATAAGGAAGGTGGCTGTGTAACATAAATACGAATTGTCCTACTGACATTTTTGCCTCCATCTTCTTCTTTTTAAGCTGAATTATTATCTACTATAATTCAACCTTATGCTATTTATATATACCACAAAAGGATAAAAAATATAATCCTTGAGAGCTAGTTTTTGAGGATAATGTTACAAATATTTACAGATTTGATTTTGTATTGGCGTAATGTGAAAAAAGCTTTACAAATACTTGCAAAAGTAAATTTTTTTAATAAAATAAATTTATACTCACATCCTCAAATGTGCCTGAAGTCATTAATCAGGCTAAGAGTAAAGGAAAGACAAAAATGGCAAATATTAAATCATCTAAAAAAAGAGTATTAATCGCAGAAAGAAACAGATTGAGAAACGTAGCTGCAAAATCAGCTATTAAAACTGCAATCAAAAAAGCATTGGAATTAGCTTCAGGAGAAGATAAGGATGCTTTAAATTCAGCTATCTCAAATGTTTATAAATTATGCGACAAAGCTGTTGTAAAAGGTATTTTACACAAAAACACAGCTGCTCGTAAAAAATCAAGATTGACTATTGCTATCAATAAATTGCAGGCAAAATAGTCAATTGCCAGAAGTATAAAATCCCGCAAGAAATTTTCTGCGGGATTTTTATATTATATGCCAGATGATAATTAACGTTTGTGAATTAAAATTATGTTAAGATATTGGAATAATTCCTTTATAAGATATAATTAACGTAGATTACATAAACAGAAAGATATATATGCAAAACACATTGGAACGTAAACAAATTAAACAAATAGATTTTAACTGTGATTTGGCGCAGAGTTTCGGAATATACAGAAACAACAGAGAATTTGATATTATGGACTATGTAAGCTCTGTGAATATAGCCTGCGGTTTTCACGCAGGTGATCCTGTATCAATCAAGAATGCTCTTTTGCGCGCAAAAGAAAAAAATGTCGTAATCGGTGCCCATATCGGTTTTCATGATATTCAGGGCTTCGGGTACAGACAAATGGATTTGACAGAAGATGAAATTGAAGCTCTTGTCATCTATCAGGTAGGCGCATTAATGTCTTTTGCAAAAAGTTTCGGAATGGAGATAGAACACGTAAGGCCGCACGGTGCAATGTATAAACAGGCCGGAGAAGATTTCGGATTTGCCTGTTCTGTCGCAAAAGCAATAAAAAAATGTTCCCAATGGCTTGTTTATTACGGACCGGCTGGGGATGTTACTTTAAAAACAGGTGAATATGTGAATATTCCGATAGCACAGGAAATTCAGCTTGAAAAAACATATAATGCCGACGGTACTGTCGATTATTCAAAAAAAGATTTGGAAGATACCCCTCAATGTATTCAGCGTCTGAAAGATCTGCTTGCGCATTCTCAGGTGCAGAATAATGAGGGCGGCAAAACTATTGTCACTGCTGATACAATACATTTCAGCAATAAACTTCCTAATGCTCTTTCACTTGCAAAAGAAGCAAGAGATGTGATTACTCCTGTACCTGTAAATTACAAAAATGTTTACGAATCAGGCTGGGTAGGGTAAATAAATTATGAATATGAAAAATTTTAGAAATAATATGAAAATGCCGAAAGATGCAGGCTGGCTTATTCCGGGACTTCAGGTCAAAAGATGGTTTGCACTTATTCTTTTCGGTGCGATTTTAATCACTTTCGGGATACTTATTCTGGTAGACGTAAAACCTGTGTTTTACACAATGGAATTTGTCAGAAAGTTTGCCTCAACAGTATCAACTGAATGGATTGCAGTTTCTCTTGTTTTATTCGGCTGTGCAGTATTTTTCAAGGGCTGGCAGAAAACAAATCTTTCTATAATGGGATTGGATAATGAAAAGGATAACCAACATCTTCTGGAAGCTTTATACAGAAGACGTAAACTGAACAGAGGTCCTAAAATTGTTGCAGTCGGCGGCGGCACTGGATTATCAATGCTGTTGAAAGGTATCAAACATATTACAAATAATATAACTGCAGTTGTAACAGTTGGTGACGACGGCGGAAGTTCAGGCAGATTACGCGAAGAAATGGGGATTCTTCCTCCCGGCGATATCAGAAACTGTATTGCAGCGCTTGCTGATGATGAAGATTTGGTCACCAAACTTTTCCAATATCGTTTCAAAACTGGTGAAGGTCTTGAGGGACATAGTTTCGGAAATCTCTTCCTTACAGCGTTATGTTCAATCACAGGCGATATGGTTCGTGCTGTAAAAGAATCTTCAAATGTATTATCAATTCGCGGCAGAGTTTTGCCGTCAACGCTTGATGATATGAAACTTGTTGCAGAGATGGAAGACGGCAGAATTATCAAAGGTGAGTCAAATATTCCGGAAGCACACGGCAAGATTAAACGTCTTTATACTGACCCTGTAAATTGCACCCCGCTTGAAGATGTAATTACAGCAATCCGTGATGCCGAACTTATAATTTTAGGGCCGGGTAGCCTGTATACCAGTGTTATTCCAAATCTGCTGGTTGAAGAAATTTCAAAAGAAATCGCAAAATCAAATGCTAAAAAAATCTATGTATGTAATATTATGACCCAGCCGGGAGAAACTGATAATTATGCTGTTTCCGACCATATTAGAGCCATTATGCAGCATGCCAACAGTTCTAAAGTTATGGATGCGGTTCTTGTGAATGATTTTCTACCGAAAAATCTTGCAGATAAATATGAAAAAGCCGGTTCTTATCCTGTTCGCCTTGATTTGGATAATGTCAGCAGTCTAGGAATTGAAGTTTTTTCTAAGAAATTAATTGAAGATAGTCCTGAAGGACTTGTAAGACATAGTTCAACCAGAGTGGCACGCGCTATATATTCGTGGTTCCGCAGACATGGAAAGGATGACAAAGCTTTTTTTTTAATGAGAGAGCCTCATAAATTAGATGACAAAAATCAGGAATGTAAACTGTAATGAACAAAAAAGTGACAGTAAAAACTATTCAAAAGATTAAGGACAGCGGTGAGAAATTTTCAGTTCTCACCGCCTATGACTTTTCTACGGCGAAATATATTGATGAAGCGGGTGTTGATATTATTCTTATAGGCGATAGTCTTGCAATGGTAGCATTAGGATATGATACAACACATTTTGTCGGTGTTGAGGAAATGGAAATTTTTACAAAAGCAGTAGCCCGCGGTACAGAACGAGCCATGGTCGTTACTGATATGCCGTTTATGAGCTACAATGTATCGGTGGAAGATGCATTGAAAAATACCTCACGCATGCTTAAAGCCGGTGCCTCTGCCGTTAAAATTGAGGGGGCAAACGACCATATTTTAAAAGTGATTACCCGCTGTGTACAATCCGGAATTCCTGTTATGGGGCATCTAGGATTCACCCCGCAGCTCCTAAATACAATCGGCGGCTACAATATTCAGGGTAAATCTCTTGATACTACACTGGAAATACTTGAATGTGCTAAAAAACTTGAAGATGCCGGTGTATTCTCAATAGTTCTGGAAATGGTTCCGGAAGAAAGCGCTCAATTTATTTGTGAAAACCTGAAAGTACCTGTTATCTCCTGCGGTGCCGGAAAATATTGCGCCGGACAGGTTCTGGTATCAGATGATGTTTTTGGAAAGTATTCCGAATTTAAGCCAAAGTTTGCGCGGAAATACGGTGATATGAAAACTTTGATTTTAAATTGCGCAAAGCAGTTTAATACAGATGTTAAAAACGGTTCGTTTCCGTCAGCAGAGGAAGCTTTTCATTTAAAAGAAGAAGAGTTAGAACAATTGGAATTATACAAAGGAAGTGTTAAATGTTAATTCATACAATAGAAGAAGTCAGAGAGCAGATTAAGAATTGGAAAAAACAGGGATTATCTATAGGTCTTGTGCCTACAATGGGAGCCTTACATGACGGTCATTTGAGCCTCATTAAAAAAAGTGTTGAAAAATGTGATAAAACCGTGGTTTCGGTTTTTGTTAATCCAATACAGTTCGGACCGTCGGAAGATTTTGACAAATACCCGAGAACTCTTGAAGCTGACGAAAAATTATGCAGCGATGCGGGAGTTGATATTATCTTTGCTCCATCTCCAAAAGAAATGTACGGGGAGGGACATCTGCTTTCAAATGATTTTTTAACATACGTTATACCTCCGTTTTTCTATGTTAATAAATTATGCGGGAAATCCCGTGTGGGACACTTTGACGGAGTTTGTACCGTTGTGAATAAATTATTTAATATTGTGCAGCCTGATTTTGCATTTTTTGGTGAGAAAGACCGTCAGCAGTTAATAATTCTTAAAAAAATGGTTAAGGATTTGAATATTCCTGTAACTATTATTCCATGTCCTATTGTAAGGGAAGAAAGCGGTCTTGCATTGAGTTCACGTAATAAATACCTTGATGAAAATTCTAAAAAAGATGCCCTTGCTCTTAATAAAATTCTATTTAATATTAAATTATGTTATGATAAAGGTATCACAGATGTGAGAGCTTTGAGTGAGACGGCATATTCTTTTTTGAATTCCAATCATTCGCTTGAATATCTGGAATTCAGAGATAAAGATACTCTGGAAGATAAAGAAAAGGCTGATGATGATACAATAGTATTCATCGCTGTCAAAGTCGGAGGTGTACGGCTTATAGACAATATTGCCTTAGGATAATCAGTTGAGTTAAAAAAGGTACTTGTTATAGCATGGATTCGGCTTACAAATTAGCAGCTAATATATTAAAATTAATAAATCAGATATCTTTTATCATTCAATTAATATTGGTTGTGTATATGTTTCTGGTCACTGCGTACTGGTTTCTCAATCTTCTTGATATAGGATTGTTTAACTTTATGGCAGGCGCTGCTGATGCAATTACAACAAGTATGCATAATATTTATGACGAAAGAATTGTTGTAGGGAAAAATGAACTTGATCCGGCTCTTCTTGTATTTGATATTCTAGGAATGGTTTTTCTTGTCGGGTTGAATTTTTTGAAGGAGTTTAATCTTCAGAAGATGAAAGAAATTGACAGTGCGCTGGAAAAAATCAGAGCCCAAAGAGAAGCAGAATTTAATAAAAAACTCAAAGCAGAGTTTGAAGCTAAAATGCGAGTTTTTTCAAACTATGCTATTATTGTAACTTTTATAGCAAAAAATCTGTTTACAGAAAGTATCTATACAGGTATGGATACCAATGCAGGGGTAAAAGAGCATGAAGAGCTTGCGTTTAAGACATTATATGCAGCTGTAAAAGATATTCCAAACTGCAAATTCGCAAAAAACGGAACCCAGCTTATCTTAACTTCTAATCATTTTGACAGTATAGATAAGGTCTTGACAACTATAGATTTGGCGACCGCCAGAATCCGTCAAAATTTCAAAAAAGAAAAATGGCTTCTGACTAACTATATGGCGGTTGAAACATTTGATAATAAGACAACAATAAAAGAAGTGTATCCTAATTTGATTAAATTGATAAAATTGAAAGTCCCTAATGAAATTTTGTGTATGGGAAATTTTAACCTGCGTTACGGGCTTTTGACACGTAAACTTTTTAATGTATATCTAAACGGTTTGTATGATCTTGGAGACGGGCAGGATACAAATATTTACAGTTTAGTTAAGATTGTTTAAGCTCCCTCTTGATTTTAAAAAATGCTTTTGCTAGTATTAATGTACAACCGCAGACAATTAGCGGGGTGGGCAGTATGAACCGCCGGTAAGATGACGTTCAGGATGCTGATAAAAGCAAAGTTAAAGATGAAAGTCAGAATATACGGAAAGTTTATAACAGACCCAAAATCCCCTTAATATACCAGCTAATCGAGGTTACACAGACGAAATATTTATAATTGTCATAAATTATTCTTATTTAAGACACTGATGTAAGGTTTTGCGGTTCCGGAGAAAAATGGATGCAAAATCTTTTTAGTATTCGGAAAACTCAGGTCGAACCGGGGGAAACCCCACAGGTAAAGGGTATTTTTTAACTAAGATAAAATCCCTTAAGTATAAATCAAAAGGAGCAAAAATGGCAACAAAAGCATTCAAATCAGACAAAATAGATGCTCTTAAATCCAAAATCGAAAAAGCTCAGGTAGCTCTCGTAGCTGATTACAAAGGATTGTCAGTTGAAGAAATTACAAACTTGAGACGCAGCCTTCAAAAAGACGGCGGCGATTTCATGGTAATTAAAAACACACTTGCAAAAATTGCCGTAAAAGGTACACCGTTTGAAGTGTTGACTGAAACTTTCAAAGGCCCGATGGCTTTGGCTTTTGGTTTTGAAGATCAGGTAAGTCCTGCAAAAGCATTGTCTAAATTTATCAAAGATACTAAAAAAGGCGAAATTATCGCAGCAGCTTTGGATGGCAATTTGTTATCAGCTCAGGAAGCAAATGCATTGGCTTCTCTTCCGTCAAAAGAAGAACTTTATGCAAAAATGCTCGGCTGTATCAATTCACCTGCTACAGGTATTGCCGGCTCTATCAGTGCAGTTATGGCACAACTTACACGTGCTATGGCAGCTGTCAGAGACCAAAAAGCAGCGTAGCCTGACTTACGGATGTTTATTCTAACCTCCGTTATCCACAAATATTAAACTTTTAAAACGTAGAAACTAAAAAAAACAAAATAAAGGAGAAAAACAATGAGTGTAGAATCAATTTTAGAATCAATTGAAAAATTAACATTATTAGAAGCTTCTGAATTAGTAAAAGCTATGGAAGAAAAATTTGGCGTATCTGCAGCAGCTCCTGTAGCTGTAGCAGCAGTTGCAGCTCCTGCAGCAGGTGCTGATGCAGCAGCTGAAGAAGCTACTGAAGTTAGCGTTATCCTTGCAAATGCAGGCGCTAACAAAATCGCTGTATTGAAAGAAGTTCGTGCTATCACAGGTCTTGGCTTGAAAGAAGCTAAAGATTTAGTTGATGCAGCTCCGAAACCGGTTAAAGAAGGCATCAAAAAAGAAGATGCTGAAGCTATCAAAAAACAACTTGAAGCTGCTGGCGCAACTGTAGAAATCAAGTAGTTGATTTTCTAAAATCTTTAAAAACAAGCTCCGTTGTTATTTCGGGGCTTGTTTTTTGTGCGCAGGGATGTTAAAATTTAGTTGGAAGAGTTGGTTAATATGAAAAAATTAGTTTTAGTAATCCCTGTGTTTGTAATTATATGTGCATGTTCTGCGATATGTGCACAGACGGATGAATTTGTGCAAAGTTTTATGACATGTACACCTTATAGAGAGAACAACAGGAGCGAAATGTTCGGTATGGAGGTGACTTCATCTCTGGAAGTTCTCGGTCGCCGCGGCGGTTTGTGCGGGTTTAGAAGTTCAATAAATACACAGGCTGGTAGTGCAAATATTGAATGTAATTTTACGGATGAACAGATTGCTGAACTTGTTGGTTCTATGCAGGCAAATGCTTCTGAAATTGAGGCTGTTGCCCGTCAGGGACTTGATTCCAATCCGCAAATCGGTGAAAATCCTGCTGTTGTTATTTTTAATAAATATTTTACTGATACTTCGGTTTGCAGCGTTACAAATTAAAATATATAGTAGACAAGCTTAAGATGCAGTGATATAATTCTGTTAAATTTAGTGTTTCTTAATCAGGAGTTAAAAATTGAATAGAATTGTCTCTTCAGGT